>CALDPL010000425.1 GCA_937911965.1 uncultured Allomuricauda sp.
CTCCTCTAGGCATATTTCCTGCGGGTGAAGTTTCTACGTACAGAGACGGGAAATTAGTGGTTGATAGACCATGGGAAGAAGCCGCTATGAAACTTGTAAAAAAAGCTGAAGTCCCTGTGGTTCCTATATATTTTCATGCTAAAAACAGTCGATTATTTTATAAGCTTTCCAAAATTAGTGACACCTTACGAACGGCCAAATTACCTTCTGAAGTATTATCACAAAAGCGACGGATTGTTAAGGTAAGGATTGGGAAACCCATTTCGGTAGCCGACCAAAAGGAATACACTACGCTCGAAGAATTTTCGAAATTCTTAAGGCGAAAAACATACATGCTTTCCAATTCTTTTGAAGAAAAGTCCAAAATTTTAGACAATATTTCCTCAACGTTAAAAACGCCTAAAATTCCGAAACGTATTGTGACTCCCGTGAATGTGGACATTATGGAGAAAGAAGTTGAGGTCCTACGTAAAAACGATTCCCGACTTTTGCAAAGTAAAAATTATGAGGTGTTTTTTGCGAAACCAGATGATATTCCGAATATTTTAAGGGAAATTGGTCGCTTACGTGAAATCACGTTTCGGGAAGTAGGTGAAGGCACCAACGAATCCATTGATTTAGATGCATTTGATACCTATTACCACCATATGTTCCTTTGGGACAACGACCATAAACTAATAGCAGGTGCTTACAGAATGGGCTTAGGTTCTAAAATATTTGAACGCTATGGCATCGATGGCTTTTATCTTCAGGACCTATTTAGGTTCGAGCCCGAACTTTATAAAATGATGAGCCAATCCATTGAAATGGGCCGTGCTTTCATCATAAAAGAATACCAACAAAAACCCATGCCGCTATTTCTGTTGTGGAAGGGCATAGTGCACACCACCCTCAGGCACCCACAGCACAAGTATCTGATCGGAGGGGTGAGCATCAGCAATCAGTTCTCCAATTTTTCAAAGTCCCTGATGATCGAGTTCATGAAATCGAACTATTGGGATCCCTATGTGGCACAGTACATCCGCCCCAAAAAGGATTTCAAGGTCAAGATCAAGGATGCCGACAAGGAATTTGTGTTCGACGAGACCCAGGCCGATCTCAACAAGTTCGACAGGCTCATCAGTGAGGTGGAACCGGGAAGCCTTAGGTTGCCGGTATTGATCAAGAAATACATAAAGCAGAACGCCAAGGTAGTGGCCTTCAACGTGGATCCCCTGTTCAACAATTCGGTGGACGGTTTGATGTACATCAAAATCGCCGATTTGCCGGAGAGTACCGTAAAACCGGTAATGGAGGAGTTCCAGGCCGAACTGGAACGCAAACTCCACGAGGGGAACGGGCCCCTGGCCGAACCTTCCCTGTAATACAGGACCTGACAAACAAAAAAGGCCGAAGTCAAGGACCCCGGCCATTCTTTATTGTACGGTTCGGTTTTTTAGAACCAAGGCTTTCTTCCCACCTGATAGGTGTTGTAGAATTCCTCATCGGTTTTGGTCAGGTAAATGATCCCTTCGATCAGACCGATCAAGGGGGGAATCCAGACCAGGAAGGCACCGATCAACAGACAGACCAGCAAATAGGACAGTACGGTGGCCCCCAACAATATAAAGCCCTCCTTGTTGTAGCCCAAAATGAATTTGTGCACTCCAAGGGATCCCACGATAATGGCCAATATTCCGGCAAGTATTTTTTTGTTGTCGCCCCCGGCTCCCTGAAGACCCTCCTTGAATTCCTGGGCAGACTTTTTGGCCTCCTCCTTGAATTCCCTTGTATCTTCCTTGAAATCCTGAGCAGCCTCCCGGGCTTCTTCCTTGGCTTTGTCAAAGGCTTCCTTGGCCTTATCTCCCAAGTCTTTTTTTTCTTCGTCGGACATAATTTTAAAGTGTTGGTTAAACGAGTGCTAAAAATAGGAAATAATTCAATACCCAATGAAATGCATTATCAACAGTTTTCCATGGGTTCCGGTTGGATTTCATCCAGATGGACGGGCAGCCCGGGACAGGGCCATGGTCAACAAAACTTCGCCTTGATCTTGTCCACTACGGTCCGGGCCAATTTCTCCTTGCTCTCAACGGTCCAGCCCGCCACATGGGGGGTCAGCAGGACATTCTTTGCCTTGCGCAGGTATTTGAATGCCTTTGGTTTTTTGATGAACATGGTCTCAAAGGACTTTTTTTCGTATTCCAGAACGTCCAATCCCGCTCCCAGGACCTTTCCGGATTTCAGGGCGGCCACCAGGTCCTTGGTCACCACACATTTTCCCCTGGCGGTGTTCAACAACCAAAAGGGTTTGTGAAATGCCTCGATGAAGCCGGAATGTACCATGCCCCCCGTAAGTTCGGTCTCGGGGACGTGCAGGCTGACCACATCGGACCTTTGCTGGAATTCCATGATGCCCACTTGTCGGGCATTGGCGTCCCCGACCCCGCCGAGGATGTCGTAACAGAGCACCTCTACATCAAAGCCCCTTAGTTTTTTGGCAAAGGCCTTGCCCATATTGCCGTAGCCAATGATCCCCACGGTCTTGCCATCGAGTTCCACCCCACGGTTCCCTTCACGGTCCCATTTGCCCTTTTTTACCTCCCGATTTGCCTTGTTCATCTTGTTCATCAGGGAAAGCAGCATTCCAAGGGTATGTTCCCCGACGGCATTGCGGTTGCCCTCAGGGGCCGAGGCCAGGTAGATTCCCAAATGTTTGGCATGGGGCACATCGATGTTCTCCAGACCGGCTCCCAGTCTGCCGATGAATTTCAGGGAGGTCGCCTTATCCAGAAAGGCTTGGTCCAGGGGAAACCTGCTGCGGATGATCAGGCCGTCGTACCGATGGATTTTCTTTTCGATTTCCTCCTTGGGGGAACTGTAATCTTCATCATTTTCAAAACCCAGTTTGGCAAATTCTTCCAAAATCAAAGGGTGGTTGGTATCAAGGTGGAGTATTTTCATGGTTCAAATATAATATCATCCCGAAAGAAGCCGCGATTTTTCATTTGAAAAACTCAAACTTAATATCCAGCGGCATGAAATGGATTCCCTTGTAATCCGTGATCGCCGTGATTTGATGTTTGGCATAAGGGGGGATGCTGATGGCTTCTCCCGGTTTTGGGAAGAATTCCCCTTGGTCCATTTTAATGGAGCATTCCCCCTGCTGTATATAGAGTATGGATTCCTGATCGGCCCGGTGTTCGGGCATTTTTTCCCCTGCCTTGGCCTGCATCCGTTTGGCCGTAAAACGGGCTCCTTTTGCCAGTTCTGTAACCGTGGGCACTACTGTTCTTCCCATAATTTATATTTTAGACTTTGTATGATTTTGTCAATTCACCGGCCCCCATCGGATACGGCGCCCTTTTTATCGGTCTTGTCGCTCCCGGATTGTTGATGATCGGTGTCTTTCTTTTCTCCTTTTGACCCACTTGTATACCTCAAACCATAGCACCGATGCCGATGCGACCATAAAGGCAATTCCCAATTCCCATGCGTTCAACCCCCTAAGTTGAAAAAAATTGGCGAACACGGGCAGGTACAGTATTGCAAAAAGCAGGATCAAGGTCAGGCCGATGATCAAATAAAATAGATTGTTTTTGTTCTTGAAACTGTCCAAAACGCCATAGGTGAAGGAACGGTTCACCGAACTCAACAAAATGTTGGCAATAACAAGGGTTGTGAAAACCATCGCCCTGGTGGTCCGTTCATCGCCCCCTTGTCGTAGGGCATATTGATAAGAAAACAAAACGCCCAAGGTGATGAGCAATCCTTGTATAATGCTGATACCAAGTTCTTTCCAATTGAGAAAGGTATCGGTCATCTTTCGAGGGCCCCGGTTCATTGTGTTTTTTTCCATGGGTTCATTTTCGTAAACAATGGAACAGGTCGGTCCCATGATCAGTTCCAGGAAGATGACGTGGACCGGTGTGAAAATATGTGGATAGGCCCACCCCAGGAACAAGGGCAGGGACACGGTCAAAATGATCGGAATATGAATGGAGATGATATATTGGATCGCTTTTTTGATGTTGGCATAAATCCGTCGGCCCGATGCGATGCCCAAAACGAGTTTGTCCAGATTGTCATCGACAATCACCAGGGATGCGACCGATTTGGCCATTTCGGTTCCCTTGGTCCCCATGGCCACTCCGATATGGGCGGCCTTCAATGCCGGGGCATCGTTCACCCCGTCGCCCAGCATGGCCACGACCTCACCGTCTTGCTTAAATGCATTGACCATGGCCAATTTTGCTTCGGGAAACATGCGGGTAAACAAGGTGGTTTCCCGGGATAAGGAAATTAATTCGGCCTGGGATTTGTGAATGATTTCGGCTCCGCTCATGGCAGGGGCATGATTCTCGATTCCGGCCTGTTGGGCAATTGCATATGTGGTATCGGCATTGTCCCCGGTGATTACCTTCACCTTGATCCCTGCATCGTAAATGTGTTGGAACACTTCGTGGATCCCTTTCTTGGGAGGATCGTAAAACACCAACAGGCCCAAAAACTCAAATTTGAAATCTTGCTGTCTATCTGGGTAATCGTTCCCTTCAAAATTGGATTTTGCAACCCCCAAAACCCGAAAGCCCTGTTTTCCAAAACCCCGGACGAGCTCCAAGATTTTGTTTTTCTCCTTTTCCGGACCCAAGGAAACCCGGATTATGGCTTCGGGAGCGCCCTTTGCCGCAATGATCTCAACCCCTGTGTCGTTCTCAAAGATATGCGTCATCATCGGGGGTTTGCCCTCCAACGGATATTCGTGTATCATTTTAAACTCCTTCCGTCGATCCTTTGTATGGGTTTGCCCATACAGTTGATGGAGCGTTTTTTCCATCGGGTCGAAGGGAACCGGTTCAATGCTCCACATCGCATGGCTTATCAAGTCGGAGAGCGCGGGCCCGTTAAAATTACCTTCGTCATAGGTGGTATCCGAACGATGGTCGTAGAGATGTTTCAGGCGCATGGAATTTTCGGTGATAGTTCCGGTTTTGTCCGTGCAGATCACTGTGGTACTTCCCAAGGTTTCCACGACACTGCTCCGTTTGATGATAATCCCGTCACGCATCAGTTTCCAGGCCCCCAAGGCCATGAAAGTGGTAAATGCCACAGGTATTTCTTCAGGCAAAATGGACATTGCCAACGTAAGCCCCACCAACAAACTTTCAATAAGATTTCCAGATTGCCAAAAGCTGTACGCCCATACCATTAGAAAAACAACGATTCCCACAACTGCCATCCATTTTACAAATTGGGTGATCTGGAGGTGCTAAGACGAACGTTCTTCCTTAATATCATGAATGGATTTCCCGATTTTTCCCAACATGGTTTCCGCACCGATTCTTTCTACTTCAAAAACCGCCAGTCCGGATACCACCAATGTCCCGCTATATACTTTTTTATCTTCTGTTTCGATACTTTTAAAAACGGAAGAACTTTC
>CALDPL010000426.1 GCA_937911965.1 uncultured Allomuricauda sp.
TAAGGGCCCTGATCGACTGTATGAAGCAGATTGCAGAGGTGGTGGTCGTGGCCCCGGACAGCCCCCAATCGGGCAAGGGACATGCCATTACGGTGGACAGCACCCTGTTCGCCAAAGAGGTCGTGATCGACCCAAAAAATGGGGGAGTCCGGGAATTCAGTTGCAGCGGCACCCCTGCAGATTGTGTAAAACTGGCCCTCAGGGTCCTTTTGGACCGCAGGCCGGACCTCTGTGTAAGTGGAATCAACCACGGGTCAAATTCCTCCATAAGCGTCATTTACTCGGGGACCATGAGTGCTGCCATTGAGGCAGGAATCGAAGGAATCCCCGCCATCGGCTTTTCCCTGGACGACTTTTCCTGGGATGCCGATTTCTCCCCGGCCCTGCCCTTTGTCAAAAAGATCGTGGAACAGGCCCTGCTACATAAAATCCCGGAAGGGACCGTGCTCAATGTCAATTTCCCCAAAGAGGCTTCCCCCAAGGGAATCAAGATCTGCAGACAGGCACGGGGCAATTGGAAGGAACGCTTTGACCGACGGACGAGCCCCTCCGGAAGGGAATACTATTGGATGAGCGGGGAGTTTGAGCTCCTGGACCAGGGCCGGGACACGGATGAATGGGCCCTTGCCCAAGGTTATGTGTCGGTGGTCCCAACCCAGTTCGACCTAACGGCCTACCAAGCTTTGAAACCCCTAAACAACTGGAACCTGAATGGACAATAGGAAAGAAATTTTGATTGGCTTTGCCGTGGGAATCATAGCCAATGCCCTGGGAACCATGGCCTACCTGTTTTTTTTCTCCGATATGGGCATCGTGGAGGGCCTCAAAGCCGCGGTGGTCCAGGGACATATTGGCAGCCTTTTGGCCCTGGGGGCCCTTTTGAACCTATTGGCCTTTTTTGGTTTCCTGCGCCTGAAACGGGACCGAAGGGCCAAGGGGGTGATGTTGGCAACCCTCTTGACCGCCCTGATCATCCTGATAAACAAAGTATTTTTGTGAAGCCTGAATCCCAAAATCCATGAAATACTATATCATAGCCGGTGAAGCCTCGGGGGACCTCCACGGTTCCAATCTGATCAAGGCCCTCAAAAAGGAGGATCCCAAGGCCCAGATCCGTTGTTGGGGGGGCGATCTGATGCAGCAGGCGGGGGGGGAATTGGCCAAGCACTACAGGGACATGGCCTTTATGGGATTCCTGGAGGTGCTCATGAACCTACGGAGCATCTTCAAGAATGTTGCCTTCTGTAAAGAGGACATCCAAAAATTCGGGCCCGACCTGATCATTTTCATCGATTTTTCGGGTTTTAACCTCAGGATCGCCAAATGGGCGAAGGCCAGGGGATATCGAACCAATTATTATATATCCCCTCAGATATGGGCCTCCCGGGAGGGACGGATCAAGAACATCAAGAGGGACATCGACGCCCTTTATGTCATCCTGCCCTTCGAAAAGGAGTTCTACGAAAAAAAACACGGCTATCCGGTACAGTTCGTGGGCCATCCCCTTATCGATGCCATAGACAGGACAATGAAAGCTTTAGAAAACAATATGGCCTGGACCCGAAGATGCCCATCATCGCCCTGCTTCCCGGAAGCAGAAAACAGGAAGTGCGCAAAATGTTGGAACTGATGCTTTCCATCAGGGGGGACTACCCCCATTATCAGTTTGTCATCGCGGGGGCCCCAAGCCTTGCCGATGAATTCTACGCCCCCTACCTCAAGGAAGGG
>CALDPL010000427.1 GCA_937911965.1 uncultured Allomuricauda sp.
CGATAAGATAGGCCCTGCCACCGAAAGTTTGGCGGCGGCCGATTTCTCCTATACGATCCATATGTCATACCGCACCAAACTATCGTTCGGGCTTAAGGCCGGGTTACATTCCTTGGGCATTGATTCCGATAGGTTTGACCCTGACCAGCAGAACGATCCGTATATATACAACCAGGACAACAGGATAGCGCCGTTGATCGGTGCAGGGATGTATCTGCATTCAGATGCATGGTATGTGGGCCTGTCCTCCCCCGATCTATTGGAAACCGATCATTATGATGATGTGTCTGTTTCCATTGCCAGGGAAAAGATGCACCTGTATTTGATGGGGGGGTATGTATTTGACCTGAACCCGCAACTGAAGTTCAAACCTGCCACATTGGTCAAGGCAGTGGCCGGTGCCCCCTTGGCAGTGGACCTGTCGGCCAACTTCCTGTTCCATGAAAAACTGACTTTGGGAGCGGCCTACCGTATCGATGCCGCCGTGAGTGCCTTGGTGGGCCTTCAGGTTTTTGACTGGATGATGATTGGCTATGCCCATGATCGGGATACCTCCGGAATTGGCAACTATAACAACGGTTCGCATGAGGTCTTTTTTAGGTTTGAGCTCAACAGCCGTTCCCAAGGTTCCGTACACCCTCGATTTTTCTAAAAACAAAAGAACTATAGCATGAAGAAATCATACATTGCAATGCTCGGTGCCTGTCTCCTTTCGATCTGCTTTCAAACATTGATGGCACAGGACAGCAAGTACGCCAGGGCAAATAAAAAATATGACCGTCTGGCATATGTGGATGCCTCGGACATCTACTTGCATGTCGCCAAGAAGGGATACAGGTCACCTGAACTCCTCCAAAAACTGGGAAACACTTTTTACTTTAATGCCGACTATACCAATGCGGCACATTGGTATGCAGAACTGTTTTCCCTGTCCGGGAGCAACGATGGCATACGACCGGAACCCATTTATTACCTAAGGTACTCGCAAAGCCTTTATGCTTCCGGGGATGAAAATGGAGCACAGGAATGGTTTGACAAATATGCCAAACTGGTGCCGCAAAAAAAACAAATGAAAGTGGCAGAATATAATCAGCTCATTGAAAGGAATTCGGGGAGATATACCATACAAAATCTTGAGATCAATACCAGTGGGATAGATTTTGGGGCATCTTTTGCAGGAGATACACTGCTGTTCGCATCCACGAGGGACACGGGGACTGTCGCTACCCGCATCAATTCCTGGGATAACCGGACATTCCTCAACCTATATGAGGCATCCATAAATGAAAATGGGAGTTTGGGTAACGTATCCAAATTAAAAAGGGTATTGAAGAGCAGGTTCCACGAATCGAGTGCAGCCGTTACCAAAGATGGGAATACCATGTACTTTACCAGGAACAATGTTACTCCCATAAAGAAGAACGGGAAAAAGGAAACCAAAAACCTGAAGATCTATAGGGTCATGCGCCAAGCAAATGGAGAATGGGGCAATTTGGAGGACCTTTCCATAAACAGCAATGGGTTTAACACCGCCCACCCGGCACTGGGCCCGGACGGAAGCAAACTATACTTTGTCTCCGACCGTGACGGCTCCATGGGCCAGACCGATATATATGTAGCCGACATCAAAGAAAATGGCTCATTGGGAACCCCTAAGAACCTTGGGCCCGAAGTAAACACCAAGGGCAGGGAATCTTTCCCCTTTGTTACGGAAAGGAACGAACTTTATTTCGCTTCGGACGGGCATTATGGCCTAGGAGGGTACGATGTGTTCTATATGGATCTGTCCGGGCCAATGGCCGGGGCGCTTGTCAATGTGGGAAAACCAATAAATTCGGAAAAGGACGACTTTGCTTTTGCCATTGACACAGAGAACAAGAGAGGGTATTTTAGTTCCAACAGGCCAGGGGGCAAAGGGAATGACGATATCTATAGTTTTGTGGAGGTCAAGGATATTGCAGAGACTCTTAAAAGGCGGGTGTACGGGAAAGTGGTCGATGTGGACACCCAGGAGCCTCTGGGCAATGCTTCCATAACCGTTTTCAATGGGAAAGGGGACAAGGTATATGAATTGAAAACCGATGCAAATGGAAATTACAGTGCCGACGCCATCAATAGTATGTCGACCTATAGGATATTGGCCGAAAAGGAGAAGTATGACAGTGATGATGTCCAAGTAGTTCCGGGAAATGAGGTGAATTTTGCACTAAAGCGAAATACCTATGCCTTGGCAGAAGGGGCCGATCTGGCCAAAATGCTCAACATACCGATGATCTATTTTGATTTTGGCAGATCGGACGTTCGCCCCGATGCCGAGGTAGAGCTCCAGAAGACCCTTGTGGTCATGCAGGGGCACCCCACATTGAAAATCGATATCCGTTCACATACGGACA
>CALDPL010000428.1 GCA_937911965.1 uncultured Allomuricauda sp.
ATGTTTCAATCCAAAATCGTCCAACCAACTGCGCAATTCCTTTTTGTTTTCCATACTGTTTTCTATTTTTTAGTAAGAGGGATTCCTTTGAGTATTTGTTTTATTCTATTGGTGTTGCTCATTTCCTGATGGACCTTTTCAAAGTCCCCGGATTGGATCAGTTGTTTGAACCCGATGAGGTTCTGTATATATTCCTCCAGGGTTTCCACCACATTGTCCTTATTCTGTTCAAAGATGGGGGTCCACATGTCCGGGGAGCTCTTGGCAAGGCGGACCGTGCTCTCGAATCCACTGCCGGCCATGTCAAAGATGTCCCGTTCGTTCCTTTCCTTATCGATCACCGTTTTCCCCAACATAAAGGAGCTGATGTGCGACAAATGGGAAACATAGGCGATATGGCTGTCATGGGCCACGGGGTTCATATATCGGATGCGCATCCCAAGCCCCTGGAAGAGGGCCAAGGCCCTTTCCTGTAGCTTGAAGGCGGTCTTCTCCACCTCACAGATGATCATGGTCTTCCCCCCGTACAGCCCCTCCAAGGCGGCGGAGGGTCCCGAAAACTCCGTGCCCGCAATGGGATGGCAGGCCATAAAGTTCCTTCTCTTGGGATGCCCGTCGACCCCTTCACAGATCAGTCGTTTGGTGGACCCGGCATCCATAACCAGGCAGTCGTCCCCCACGGCATCCAAGACTTTGGGGAGTTCCCCCAACAGGGCGTTCACCGGAATGGCCACAAAGACCAGCTCCGCGTTCCCCAGGGAATTGTGATCGCCCCTTTCATCGATGATCCCGAGTTCCAGGGCTTCCCGTATATGGGCATCGTTTTGGTCGATCCCCAACAGTCTGGCCTGCGGGTGCAACCGCTTGAGGTCCCTTGCAAAGGAGCCTCCGATAAGTCCCAATCCTATGACAACTACATTCATATCAAAATCTCTTTATCGCTTCTGCGATTTTTTCTTCCTTTACACAGAGGGAAAACCGGATGTACCCCGCTCCCTTGCTGCCAAAAATGGTCCCTGGGGCCACAAAAATATCCCTTTCGTACAACAGCTTGTCCACAAAGCCTTCCGAGTCCAAGGCACCCTCGGGCAACTTGGCCCAGAGGAACATGCCCACGGCATTGGGATCGTATCCACAGCCCAGGGCATCGGCCAGTTGGAACATCAGTTCCCTTCTTCGGCCATAGACCCTGTCCAGGGCCTCGAACCATTCCGGCCCGCTTTTCAGGGCCACGGTGGCCCCTTTTTGAATGCCGTAGAACATCCCGGAATCCATATTGCTCTTGACCTGGAGGATGGCATTGATGTGCTGGGCGCTGCCCAGGACCATGCCCACGCGCCAACCCGCCATATTGAAGGTCTTGCTCAGGGAGTTGAGCTCCAAACAGCAGTCCTTGGCCCCTTCGATGCCCAAGAGGCTCTTGGGGTCCTTGCCCAGTACAAAGCTGTAGGGATTGTCGTTTACCAATAAAATGTCCCTGCTGCGGGCAAAATCCACCAAGGCCCCCAATTGTGCTTCATCTGCCGTGGCCCCGGTGGGCATATGGGGATAGGACACCCACATCAACTTCACCTTGGAAAGGTCCCTTTTGGAAAGCTCCTCCAGGTCCGGGAACCAACCCCGCTGTGGGTCCAGGTCATAACAAATGGGTTCCGCCCCGACCAATTGGCTCACCGAGGAATAGGTCGGATAGCCCGGATTGGGCAGCAGCACTTGGTCCCCGGGGTTCAAAAAGGCCATGCTGATGTGCATGATCCCTTCCTTGGATCCCATCAGGGGCAAGAGTTCGGAATTCGGATCGACACGGACCCCGAACTTCGATAGATAAAAGTCCGCAAAGGCCTTTCTCAGCTCGGGCAGTCCCTGATAACTCTGGTACTGGTGGGCCGAGGGATCCCCCAAAGAGTCCCTCAGGGCATCCAACACCTGCGGTGGGGGCGCCAGGTCCGGACTTCCAATGCCCATATTGATGATGGGCCTTCCCCCTTCCGCCAGCCCCCGCACTTCGCGGAGCTTTTTGGAAAAGTAGTATTCCTGTACGTTTCGTAATCTATCGGCTGTGATCATACCTACAATGCGTTTTTATATTCCCCAAGGATCTTGAAATCCCCCACCATGATCTTCAACAGGGATTTGGCCTTGGCAAAATGTTCATAGGCCTCAAAGGTCACATCCACAAAAAAGGCATATTTCCACGGGGTCTCCACCACCGGCAGCGACTGGATCTTGGTCAGGTTCAGATTGCAATCGCTCATCACGTTGAGCACCGTGGCCAGACTCCCCCTTTTGTGGTCCGTTGTGAAACGGAGCGAGGCCTTGTCGATTTCCGATTTGGGCAGGAGTTTGTTCTTCTTCTTCAAAACGATAAAACGGGTCGAATTCACCTTTATGGTCTGTATTCCAGAGGCAATGATATCCAAATCGAACAAATCCGCAGCCATTTTCGGGGCAATTGCAGCTATATTGGCCAAATTGTCCATTTTGATCTGTTTGGCGGTCTGTGCGGTGTCCGGACTCTCCACCATTTTGATATGGGGATAGGCCTTGAAAAAAGCCTTGCACTGCAAGAGCGCCATGGGGTGGGAATGTACTTCCCTGATATCCTCCAGGGCCTGCCCCTTGAGCACCATCAAATGGTGGTCGATGTTCAGGTAATGTTCCCCGATGATATGGAGTTTGTTGTGGTACACCAGATTGTAGTTGGGAATGATGGAGCCCGCAATGGAGTTCTCAATGGCCATCACGCCCCGATCTGCGGTCCCGTCCAGGAGGTGGTCCACCAGGGCATCAAAGCTCATGCACTCCAACAATTCGATTTCCTGCCCAAAAAAGTCCATGGCCACCTGATGGTGGTTGGAGCCCTGAATTCCCTGTATTGCTATTTTCAAACCCATATCAAAAAAAAAGTCCCGAATTTTTCGGGACTTGATCTAGTGGTTATACTTTATATATATTCACAACAGTCCCCTACCGCTTTTAAAAAAGAAGTAAAAAAAGAAACCGTTCCAAAAATATGTTGTTGTCATTTCATTGTAAATTCCCGGCTAATTTAGATAAAAAACCCAAACTCACCCCATTTCGAACAATTTTTTTGATTTTTTTTGAAAGCAGGCGATTCCATATGTGAATTCCCCATTTAAGGCCCCGTTTTTTGCGAATTGTCCCCTTGTGAAAAAAAGGATGGGCAGGCGGTCGGGGCAATCCGGGGAAAGCTGCTGTGGAATCATGGGCCTAAAAGTGTATTTTTGATGCCCAAAGCAAAAGTCCATGTCCATAACCGTAACGAACATCAGCAAGAGCTTTGGCCCGCAGAAGGCCCTGGACAACGTTTCCTTCTCCATAAAAAAGGGGGAGGTCGTGGGTTTTTTGGGGCCCAATGGAGCCGGAAAATCCACCCTGATGCGCATTCTGACCACCTACTACAAAGCGGACAGCGGACAGGCACAGGTCCACGGTTTTGATGTGGAAAGATCCCCAAGGGAGGTACAAAGGAGCATCGGCTACCTGCCGGAGCACAACCCCCTGTATTTGGATATGTACGTCAGGGAATACCTGGAATTCAACGCCGAGGCATATCGGGTCCCCAAAAGCAGGGTCCAACAGGTCCTCGGGCCCACCGGCCTGGATCCCGAGGCCCACAAAAAGATCGGGCAGCTCTCCAAGGGCTATCGGCAGCGGGTGGGCCTGGCCGCCGCCCTGCTCCACGATCCCGAGGTATTGATCTTGGATGAGCCCACCACCGGCCTGGACCCCAACCAACTCATAGAGATCAGGAAACTGATCCAGGACATCGGAAAGGAGAAGACCATTCTATTGTCCACCCACATCATGAAGGAGGTGGAGGCCGTCTGTGACAGGGTGATCATCATCAACAAGGGAAAATTGGTGGCCGACAAAAGTCTGGAGGAACTCCGGGCCTCGGAGACCCAGATCATAGAAGTGGAGTTCGATTATCGGGTGGAGGAACAATTGCTGCGGCGCCTGCAACATGTCACCCAGGTCACCAATACCGGGGGCATGGTCTATGAGATCGCCTTTGACACCTCCAAGGACATGCGTCCGGCCGTATTTGATTTTGCCCACGACAACAAACTCAGGACCCTACAGCTCAGCAGAAAGAACCGGAACCTGGAAAGCCTGTTCACCGAACTGACCCGTTAGGGACAGAGTCCCTTTACAGTTTGCCGTCCCTTTTGCGCTGTTCGAAGATGGCCATGAACATACGCACCGAAATGTTCCGGGCCCGTTGTTTGGCCTTTTCGGCATTGGGGCCCTGGAAGTGATGGTCCAGGGTGGCCAACCAATGTCGCAGCCAAATCCCAAAATGGTAGTTGTCAATGGTATTGTCAAAGTCCCGGTCCAATTGGGCGTGGACCAGTAGGGGGTTCCCCCTGTACTTTTGGGCAAAGAAGATGTTCATTTCCCAAAAGTCGGTCAGCTTTTCCAAATGTTCCGGCCAATCGGTGATGGTCTCATTGAAAAAATGCCCGATTTCGGGATCTTGGCGCACCCGCTCATAAAAGCGGTGCACCAATCGGGAAACGTCCTCCCGGTTTTGTATATCGGCACCTTCGATCAATTCGCCTTTCCTATCCTCTTCCATGGCGGTATCCTATTTTGCTTCGTATTCCTCACAATCCAAACGAATATCGGACGCATTCAATTTCCGTTCCAATAAATGACAATACGATTCAGTCCCATTGTTCTCATAAAACTTACAGGTAAAACAACTGCGTTGCTCGGTCAGGATATCGTTTTGGTGCATTTGGTGGACTACCTGGGAAAGGATTTGGTACAATTTCTCCTGCTGGAAGGGGGTCATGCGGTTCATGGCCCGGGCCACGGGATCGGCAAAATCCTGGGTCTCCAAGACCATCATTCGACCCTTTTCGGACAACCTAATGGTATAGCTCCTATTGTCCACATTGGAGTGATCCTTTTCAATCATGCCCTTTTGGTCCAGGGACCGAATGGCATCGCTCAGGGTCGGCTTGGTCACATGGAATTCCTTGGCCAAAGAGCTTACGGTATTGTACTCTTGCTTGTGGTGGGCCACAAATATCAAAATCTGGATTTGGATGGGACTCAGGCCCAAATGCTTCGCCTTCTCCCACAACAGGACCTTGAAGGCCTGGGAAATCCGCTCCAGCCCGGCCACGATCTTACTCGTGAGGTCCAGGTGCTGCTGTTTTGGATCAAAAATTCTTTTCTCCATAAAAAACAAAGCCTGCCGGGAGGCTCCCGACAGGCAAAGTTAGCATTCCTAATCAAATGAATTGCAGTTTTCCATTTCAATTATGTGGTAGCCCTTTTCCAAGATTGAGGCTTCCACCTCGAGAGGGGCGGTCTCCATATGGCAAAAACGGCATTCCTTGGCAGTCAAGTTCCCGGTCCAAAAGGACTTGGTGGCAAGATACTCCCGCCCAAAATCGAAAACGGTCCCCGGGTCCTGCAGTTCGCTGGGCACCAGGATGTCAAAATGCATATTGCGTCCATTTTTTCTGGGGACATAGGTGTCCCAAACTGAAACTTTCATAGGCACATTGTTTATCATTTGACGGTAAAGGGTAGGGACAGATCCCCACTGGCCACGCTATAGACCTGGTACACCCCCAACATGGGAAGCCCTTCTTCCGAAGTGTTCACCTTCATAAAGGCCGTCACCCCATCGTATTTGAAACCCGTTTGGTTGTTGATGCGATAATTGGGCACCACCACCCGGATCGCCTTCTTTTGGGTGGTCACCGGATAGCCCGGGGAGTCCATGTACATGGGCATCCCGGGATTGGTGGGGGGCAACACCACGGTTTGGTCCGCCTTTTTGAACTGCTTCACGGACAGTCCGCCCGCAACGCGTCCATCCTCCACGAGCACCACCCAATGGGGGTGCCAAACGATTCCATCGTTGTCGTAGATGGCATCGTTGTTCTCATCCCATAAGGGCGTGTCGTCAAAATCCGGATGGGAGGTCAGGGCCAGGGCCACAATCCCCTCGGTGGACCCAAAACCCACATCGATGGACTTAAGGCTGGTGGGAAAGACATAGCCCAGCACCGGGGCCCCGTCCAATTGTCCGGCAGGGACGGGGACCGTATTGCCGGCCTGCCCCTTTACACTTATTTCCCAAACGGTGATCCCCAGATCCTTCATTTGGGAGACCTCTACCGAAGCGATCTGGAAATCGTTGTTGTCATAGGGCCCCTTTTGGGCCGAAGCGGGCATAAGGCATCCCATCAGGGCCAGCCCTAAGGCCACTGTTTGCATTGTTTTCATAAATCGTATGTATTTAGGATTCCTAACTTGTTTGAGCACAATTAGCCCCTGACCTCCTTTAAAGAGGCCCCGTAGTTGATGTGGAGCACATTTCCGGTTTCAGTGACCAAGGCCGGTACGGATTTGACCCCGGACCTTTCGGCGGTGTCGATCTGTCCCTTGTTTTCCCCCAAGTGTACGATCTGTAGTTTTTCGGCTCCCACCAGTTCGATGATTTCCTGTTCTGCACTCACGCATACGGGACAGCCCGCATGATAAAAAATTGCTTTTTTCATCTCGATTTGAATTTAGTTGATGCATTATTGCGGTTCAAATATAGTAAGGATTCCTAACTATATATTGAAAAAAGCATTTATTTTCAAAAAAAAACATGTTTTATACCCTTCAACAGCTTCCTTATCCTAAAGGCCCAAAACAGCACAACCCGATTAAAAACGATCAAAAGTCATCTTTTAAGCCTTATAAAATCAGTATTTTTGCAAACGTGCCACCATCTCATCTCGAGCGCCGGTTGTGTCGGTTCACAGAACCTCTCTTAAAACTGAAAAACAGCAATTATCACAGCCACTAGCGGCTATTTCTGAGTGCCTAACGGTTTTAGTGGTTTGGCACGACCATTGCAATCCCCCATGGCTATTATCAAAAAGCAATAGCTTTAACTTAGGGGAATATCATGAATTACTTTATCAAGCCTTTTCTACTTGCCGTACCGTTAGCCTTGAGCACTCCAGT
>CALDPL010000429.1 GCA_937911965.1 uncultured Allomuricauda sp.
CCCTGCCGATAATGTTACGGCACACACCGGCACAGGGCGTTTTGCACGAATTTTGATGCGTCCGATGAGCTTGTACGAGTCCCGAGAATCGAACGGCATCGTTTCTCTTGCTGATTTGTTCGAGGGGAAACACGACGTTGAAGGTATTTCTACCCTGACCATTGAACAAATTGCTTTTGCTATTTGCAGAGGCGGTTTTCCCGCCACCCTGGGCAAATCGGAAAAATTGGCATTACAAATGTCAGTGGACTATGTGGAAGCAATCATCCATCAGGATATTTCGCAGGTGGACGGAATAGATAAGAATCCCAATCGGGTACGGGTACTTTTGCGCTCGCTCGCCCGAAACATTGCTACACAGGCTACAATACCAACTATTATAAAAGACATTGAAGCTACCGAAACCACCCTTTCCGACAAAACCATTGCCGAGTATTACAATGCACTACAACGTATTTTTATAGCTGAACCAATGCCTGCATGGTCGCCTTCGTTGCGTTCCAAAACGGCTATTCGCACTTCTAACAAGCACCATTTTGTGGATCCTTGCATAGCCACTGCGGTTATGCGTGTCAATCCATCCGGCATTTTGCAAGATTTCGAATATTTTGGTTTTCTGTTTGAAGCGTTGTGTGCTCGTGATTTGCGGGTGTATGCCCAGTATAACGATGGCGAAGTATTCCATTATCGCGATAAAAATGGATTGGAAGCCGATATGATAGTTGCCCTTCGTGATGGACGTTGGGGTGCAATAGAAGTAAAGCTGGGAAACAAACAAATTGAGGAAGCTGCAGAAAATTTATTGAAACTCAAAGGAAAAATCAATACAGAGAAAATGCGCGAGCCTTCTTTTTTAATGGTCATTACCGGTGGAGAATTCGCTTTTAAGCGCGATGATGGCGTACTTGTTGTTCCAATAGCTTGTTTGAAAAATTAAAGAACTGTATGAAGGTTACAGAAGCAAGTTTAGAAAAGGCATTTACAAGACTTTTGGAACCGTGATCACCAACGGGGGACGTGTATTGGCCGTGACCTCCCTGGGCGAAGACTTTATAAAAGCCTTGGAAATCTCCTATCAAAACCTGGAAAAGATTTCCTTTGAGGGGATGTACTACAGAAGGGATTTGGGATTCGATCTATAGACCCTCCCTGGGTGGGGGACTGTCCAAGAATCCAAAAAAGATAAAATAAAGGGATACTGAACCCTAGAGGTAGGTATGTGAGGTGATGCTCTTGTCCTCTTCCTCGTTGTCGTTGAAGATCTTCAATTGCTTCATCCAATACACAAAGGCCACAAAACAGATTACGAAGAAAATCCAATTGATCACATTGGAACCCCACCAACTGTCCATAAAACGCAACCAATCCAATGGGGCGAACAGGTAATTGACAAATATGTCCTCAATCCAATAAAAGAAACTGCTCATCTTGGCTATATTTACCCTACAAAAATAGCAAAAGAAAGGATGATATCAAGTTTTTTCGGCAAAACAAAGCCCATAACCCATATGGTCCTTGCCGTCCTGCTCTTCCTGGTGTATTTCAGTCCCATCTTTTTGGCTCCGGGAGAACACCGGATCGAGGGACAGCTCCCCTTGGAACTCCTTTGTTTCGGAATCCTCCTCCTGGCCATCTTCATCATCAATCTGACTGTACGTACCGAGAAGATCACCGAGTCCAATTCCTATGCTGCCCTCTTCTTTGTACTGCTGACCATGGCCTTTCCGGAGAACCTCTCGTACAACAATGCCATCCTGGCCAATTTTTTTGTCATGCTGGCCCTATGGAGGCTATTGTCCCTAAAGTCCATACGCGGGGTAAAGCACAAGATCTTTGACGCCACCATCTTGATCTGCATTGCCAGCCTCTTTTATGATTGGGCCCTGGTCCTGCTCCTGTTGATCTTGATGGTCATCAACAGCTACGATCGGAAGACCTTCAAAAACTGGTTGGTCCCTTTGTTGGGAGTGGCCACCGTATTTATCATCACCTTTACCGCGCTCAAACTGTACGACTCCCTGGATTTCTTCGGGGACCACTACCGCTTTTCCACCGGCACCCTGCAGGCCTCCAGTCTGGAGGAGGTGATCAGTGCAAAGGCCCTGGTCTATGTACTTTTGGTCCTTTTGGTCGCCCTCTTGCTCTATTTGAGGCTCAGACGGGTGGGCAGTGGCAGGATCCTGCAGCTGCGCATTTTTCTGCTGGCCTTCCTCCTGGGGGTGGGGATCACCCTCTTTACCCACGAGGACGCCCATCCGCTGATGATCACCTACTTTCCCGCCTCCGTCTTCATGGCCAACTATTTCGAGGGCATCAAAAAACCAAGGCTTCGGGGATTCATATTGCTCGTGGGCATTCTTTTGGCCCTATCCCTTTTTGCGATTGAGCTCAGGGGATGATCCAAGATTCAATATCTTTGTTTCAAAACTACGAGCATGTTCAGCAATTTTGCCTTTGAGATCTTCCAGAAAAGCATAGACGCCTATCACGTCAAGGACCATGTGGACCAGGAATTTGTCAACCCCTATCCCGAGGATGGGGTCGAACACCTGCTCTATCGCAAGAATTGGATCGATACGGTCCAATGGCATTTTGAGGACATCATTCGGGACCCGGATATCGACCCCAAGGAGGCCCTTGCCCTCAAACGCAGGATCGACGCCAGCAACCAGGAACGAACGGACTTGGTGGAATATATAGACAGTTACTTTTTAAACAAATACCAATCGGTACAGATAAAGAAATACGCCTCCATCAATACCGAGAGCCCGGCCTGGGCCTTGGACCGACTGTCCATCCTAGCCTTGAAGATCTACCATATGCAGGAGGAGGTCGAGCGTACCGATGCCAGTGAGGGGCACCGTCAAAAGTGCAAGGAAAAGCTGCAGGTCCTGTTGGAACAGAAAAAGGACCTCTCCATGGCCATCGATCAATTGTTGGCCGACATCGAGGCCGGGGACAAGTACATGAAAGTCTACAAACAGATGAAGATGTACAACGACAGGGAACTTAACCCCATACTCCGTGGACGGGGCTAAGATCGGCCATATCCTGGTGATACGGCTTTCGGCCATGGGGGATGTCGCCATGTGCGTTCCCGTTTTGAAAAGCCTATTGGACCGTTATCCCGATCTCAAGATCACCCTGCTCACCAAAAAGGCCTTCATGCCCATCTTCGAGGGCATGGAACGGATCACCCTTTTCGAGGCCGATGTAAAGGGACGCCACAAAAGGCTGATGGGCCTCTGGAGGCTCTATCAGGAACTTAGGCCCAACCGCTTTGACGCGGTGGCCGACCTGCACAATGTACTGCGCAGCAGGATCCTCAAAAAATACTTCGCCCTGGAAGGGATATCCTTTCTACAGATCGACAAGGGCCGATCGGAAAAACAGGCCCTGACCCGGGCCAGGAACAAGGAATTCATCCCCTTGAAGACCACCCACAGGCGCTATGCAGATGTGTTCGAGGAACTGGGCTTTCAGGACGGCGACAATATTTTGGCCATAAACGGGGAAGAATATGAAATTTCTAACCCCATGGAAATCAACAGCCGCTTGTTTGTACGGGATATTCAAAACATCACAGTACTACACCAAAACGGCGAAACCGAAACCCTGGCGGTGCCGGAAGATATTGGGGACAAAATGTTCCGCACGGGAACAATGACCCCTTTCAAAGCCAACACCAAAGCAGTAATCGATAGTGTTATTGTTGGGATGCCCGCATCGGAAGCTGGGCTGCAAAAGGGTGATAGGATAACCGCAGTAAACGGGACAACGGTATCAACTTGGGCAGATTTTGATGGGTTGGCGAGCGGAAACAAGGACAAGGAAATCAATATTCAAATAGAAAGGAAGGGTCAAACA
>CALDPL010000430.1 GCA_937911965.1 uncultured Allomuricauda sp.
GGTATTGTATGCCGGCTTGGGATCTTTCAATTCTTCCAGGATGGCGGCCACATTTGCCCTTTTCAGATTCCAGAGGTGCTGCATGACCTCCTCTTCCGCCTTGGTGAGCTGTTTCATGTCGAACTAACTTTTTAGTTACTATGAAAACAAATGTAACTAATTTTTTAGTTTAAACTAATTTATTAGTTGATATTTTGAACTATTTTTCTTGGTCCCGGAAACTGGATGGCTGCGGAACTCCCTATGAAATATGAACGGAATGGGGTATATTTAACCCTCTTTGTAACAATTGTGCCCCACAATTGACCAATACTAAAAATACACCATGGACATCGTCTTGTTGATTTTCGGTCTTCTCTTTGTACTGGTCGGCATACTGGGCAGTTTCTTGCCGGTCTTGCCCGGACCACCCTTGAGCTGGCTCGGACTTTTGATGTTGTACCTGACCAAATCCGTTCCGGACAATTGGTGGGTGTTGGGCATCACCCTCTTCCTTACCCTTTTGGTCACTGTTTTGGACTATGTGGTCCCGGCCATGGGGACCAAAAGGTTCGGGGGCACCAAGGCCGGGATGTGGGGTACGGTCATCGGGTTGTTGGTGGCCATTTTCGTCCCAATTTTTGGGCCTTTCGGAATCATCATCTGGCCCTTTATCGGGGCATTGGTGGGGGAACTCTTGAACAAGGCCAACCAGAAAACGGCCCTCAAAGCGGCCTTTGGCTCCTTCCTGGGCTTTCTGACCGGGACCTTTATGAAATTGGTCCTCACCGTGGGCTTTGCCATCTTCTATGTGTACCTGGCCATCAAACACGCAGGGGAACTCTTCAGCTTCGGTTAATCCAACCAGACCACCTTATCCGCCATGGCGCCCCTGAGTGGGACCTCCGGCTCCCCATCGTAATGTCCCATATAGAACAATCCGAGGCATTTTTCCCCTTCATTCATGGGAGTGAACTCCCCTAAATATTGGATCAGGCCCGGGGAACTCCAATAACTTCCTATGCCCAGTTCCGTACAACAGAGCCACATGTTCTGCACGGCCATGGCCGTGGCGGCCACCTCCTCCCATTCGGGCAGGCCCTGCAAGGGATCCCGTTGCATGCAGATGGCGATCACCGCTGCGGATCGAGAGGGGTTTTCCCGGAATTTCCTGATCTTCACCTGTTGGGGCCTGGGGTCCACCCCTTGGTACTTATCGGCCAAAAAGTTGCCCAGATCCTCCTTGGCCTGTCCGGTGAACACCTTAAAACGCCAGGGTTCGGTCCTTTTGTGGGTAGGGGCCCAATTGGCCGCCTCGAGTATGCTTTCAAGGGTCTCCCTGTCAATGGGCCTGTTGTTGTACTGTTGGGGAAACACGCTCCTTCTCTTGTGGATCAGATCAAAGATCATAGGCTCTATTTAGGATGTCCTCCAAAGATAGGCCCAAGAATCATCACTTCATAATTCAAGGCAAGAGCCCCAGACAATTTTGAAGGGCAGGGTTCCGGTTGTCGGTCTTCCATACCACGGAAAGCACCGCCCTTTGGGGAATATGGAGCAATTCGATGAACTTCACCCTCATTTGGAAGCCGTATTGCAGGGTGGTGGGCACAATGGCAATTCCCAAACCGTTCTCCACCAATTTGAAAATGGTCTGTGCGTGTACCGATCTGTGGGACACCCTGGGGGAGAACCCCCGATCTCCAAAAATGCTCAGGATGGTGTGGTAGTATTCGGGACTGTAATCCTGGGAGAACAGAATGAATTCCTCCCGGGACAATTGTGCCACGGATTCAAACCCGGCCGCATCCATGGGATGGTCCTGGGGCAAAACCAGGGAGAAGGTATCCTCAAACACCGGCCTTACCTCCAGGCCCCGGGGTACCCTGGACATCCTGACAAAGCCCAGATCCAATCGATCGGTCAAAATGGCGTGGACCTGGGTGGCGTTGGAGAGCTCTTCCAGACTGGTATGTACCAGGGGATGGTGCGCCTTGAGGGCCAAAAGCAGGTCGGGGACCAATTGCTGCATGGCCGAGCCCAAAAAACCGATCCTCACCTCCCCCACTTGGCCCTGCCCGATCAACTTCAACTGCTTTTTGGCCTTCTCGATATGGTTCAGGATCAGTTCCACCTCCCCTTTCAAATACACCCCCGCGGGGGTAAGGCTCACCTTCTTCTTGTCCCGGACAAAGAGCTGGGTGCCCAGCAGGGCTTCCATTTTTTTGATCTGGGTACTCAGTCCGGGTTGGGAGATAAAGAGCTTTTCGGCGGCCCTTCGATAATGGAGTTCCTCGGCCACGGCCAGGAAATAGATAAAATGTCTTAATTCCAATTGATAATCCATAGCTATCATTTGCTACAAAAATAAGTATTACCAATTATCAATCCTTATTGGTAATTTTAGGTCAAAAGATCCAAGAATGGCCCATTCGACCGAATTTCATTTTGGGGAATCCCATCTGACCGCCAAAATTACCCTGGATATCGCTGCGGGGAACACCAAGGGAATACTCTCACCCTCCTGCCTGAACAAGGTGGAAGCCAGCAATCAAAGAGTGCGGCGCATTGTGGAACAAGGGGATGTTGTCTATGGGATCAACACCGGCTTTGGACCGCTCTGCAATACGAAGATCTCCAAAGAGGACACCAGGCTGTTGCAATCGAACATCCTACAGAGCCATGCCGTGGGAGTGGGTGCCCCCATTTCAAACCAACTGGCCAAGATCATGCTCATCCTGAAACTGCAGGCCCTGGCCCAAGGCTATTCCGGAATTGCCACAAGTACCCTGGAGCGGATCCTATGGCATTTGGAGCACAACGCCATTCCCCTGGTCCCCGGCCAGGGTTCGGTCGGGGCCTCCGGGGACCTGGCCCCGCTTTCCCACCTCTTCCTTCCGCTCTTGGGCCTTGGTAAGGTGGTCTATGGGGGAGAGACGATCCCCTGCTCGGAACTCTTTCAAAAGACCGGTCTCAAGCCTTTGGAGCTGGGGCCCAAGGAAGGCCTCGCCCTGATCAACGGGACCCAGTTCATCGCGGCCCACGGCGTACTGCTGCTCCACAAGATGCAGAGCTGCCTCAAGCATGCCGATATCATTGGGGCCTTGATGATCGAAGGCCTGCAGGGATCCATGAAACCCTTTTACAGGGAACTGCACCAGCTGCGGCCCTTTAAGGGAAACCAACATGTGGCCGGCAGGATCAGGACCCTATTGCAGGGGTCCGAGATCCTGGAGGACCATATCGACTGCGAACGGGTACAGGACCCCTATTCCCTCAGGTGCATCCCCCAGGTCCACGGGGCCTCCAGAAACGCCTGGCTGCACCTAAAGGAACTCCTGGAGATCGAACTCAACTCGGTGACGGACAATCCGGTGATCATCGACGATCAATTGACCATCAGCGGGGGGAACTTTCACGGACAGCCCTTGGCCATGGCCCTGGACTATGCCGCCTTGGCCACATCCGAGATCGGGAATATTTCCGATAGGCGCATCTATCTCGCCCTGGAGGGCAATTCCCCGGGCCTCCCCAAACTCCTGATGAAGGATACCGGGATCAATTCGGGCTATATGATCCTGCAGTATACGTCAGCCGCCCTGGCCTCCGAGAACAAGGGCCTGTGCTTTCCGGCAAGTGCGGACAGCATCCCCACCTCCCTGGGGCAGGAGGACCATGTGAGCATGGGATCGATCAGTGGACGCAAGGCCCTGCATATCGTGGAAAATGTGGAAAAGATCTTGGCCATAGAACTGTTGACCGCGGCCCAGGCCTTTGAATTCAGGAAACCCCTGAAATCCGGGATCGTCCTGGATGAAATCCATAAATTCATCCGGACCAAGGTTTCCTTTGCCGAGAGGGACCGGGTCTTTGCCGATGATATCGAAACGGGGATCGACATGATCCAAAAACAACAGATCATCCATTTGGTGGATCGGCTAATGGATCGTAAAAAGCTCCAATGGGATGCCCCCCATCTGGAGGAATTTGAAACCTATTGAGCCCAGGCTCAATACAAAAAACCAAAAAAAATGAAACCACTTCTTTTGGGACCCTTCACCCAGATCCTGCCCATGACGGGTCTTCCCTTGAAAGGGGCGATAAAGGACGAAAGCCTGCCCCTGGTGGAGCAAGGGGGAATCCTGGTATCCCAGGGAAGGATCCTGCAGGTGGATTCCTTTAAAAAACTCTATACCAAGGATGTCGACCTGCACCATATCCAGGGAAAGACCGTGTGCCTTCCCGGATTCGTGGATGCCCACACCCACATCTGTTTCGCGGGCAGCCGCTCCAGGGACTATGCCCACAGAAATGCGGGCAGGACCTATTTGGAGATCGCAGCGGCAGGGGGCGGGATCTGGGATACGGTCACCCAGACCCGCAAGGCCTCCCAAGAGGAACTCGTGGAGGGGATCGTGGCAAGAAGCCTGGACCACCTCAAAAACGGGAGCACCACCCTGGAGGTGAAGAGCGGTTACGGGCTTTCGGTGGAGGAGGAACTCAAAATGCTCCGGGCCATCAAAAAGGCAGGGGAACGGACTGCGGCCAGCTTGGTACCCACCTGTCTTGCCGCCCATATGCAACCCCGGGACTGGAACGGGGCGCGGGACTATTTGCAGACGATCGTCCACGAACTCTTTCCGATCCTTCTAGCGGAAAAACTGTCCCATAGGGTCGATGCCTTTGTGGAGGAGAGCGCCTTTTCCCCAAAAGAAATTGCCCCCTACTTCCAAAAGGCCAAGGAACTGGGATTTGACATCACCGTACACGCCGACCAATTCACCACCGGGGGGAGCCAAACCGCCGTGGAGTTCGGAGCCCTGAGCGCCGACCATTTGGAGGCCAGCACCGAAAGGGAAATCCGGCTCTTGGCCCAAAGCGATACCATTGCCACCGCCCTGCCCGGGGCTTCCCTGGGACTGGGCTGCGATTTTGCACCCGCCCGAAAAATCTTGGATGCCGGCGGCGCCCTGGCCATAGCCAGTGACCACAATCCCGGATCGGCACCCATGGGGGACCTGCTGGCCCAGGCCAGCATCCTGGGTTCCTTTGAAAAGCTTTCCAACGCCGAGGTCCTCTCCGGGATCACCCACAGGGCCGCGGCCGCCCTTGGGCGCTCCGACCGGGGCAGCCTAAAGGCCGGCAATTGGTCGGACCTGGTCCTGTACCCAACGGCGGATTATCGGGAAATCCCCTACCACCAAGGACAACTCAAACCCAGGGAAGTCTGGAAAAAAGGGGTACGCATCCATAAAAACGATTGAACATGGAAATGACATTGAAGGAATTTCAGGCCAGGATAAAACAGGGGATCCCCAAGGAACTGCCCAAAAAAAGGGAATATCCCCCCGGGGGAAATCCCGCTCCCAAGCGCAGGGACCTGCTCTCCCCCCAAGAAAAAAAACTGGCCGTCGAAAATGCACTGCGATATTTTCCCAAACCCTGGCATGGGGAACTGGCACTGGAATTTGCCGAGGAACTGAAGGAACACGGCCGGATCTATATGTACCGCTTCAAGCCGGATTACGAGCTTTATGCCCGGCCCATTTCCCATTACCCCGCACAATGCGACCATGCCGCCGCGATCATGCTGATGATCCAGAACAACCTGGACCCCGCCGTGGCCCAGCATCCCTGGGAACTGATCACCTACGGGGGCAATGGGGCGGTGTTCCAAAATTGGGCCCAGTACCTCTTGACAATGAAATACCTCAGCGAACTTACCGAGGAGCAGACCCTCCATATGTATTCCGGGCATCCCATGGGACTTTTCCCTTCTTCCAAAAAGGCCCCAAGGGTGGTGGTCACCAATGGAATGGTGATCCCCAACCACTCCAAGCCCGAGGATTGGGAACGTTTCAATGCCCTGGGGGTAAGCCAATACGGACAGATGACCGCCGGCTCCTATATGTACATCGGACCCCAGGGAATCGTCCACGGTACGGCCATCACGGTAATGAACGCCTTTAGAAAGGTTTTGGAAAAAAACGAAAGCCCAAAGGGGAAGATCTTTCTTACCGCCGGTCTGGGGGGCATGAGCGGGGCACAGCCCAAGGCGGGCAATATCGCCTCCTGCATCACCGTCTGTGCGGAGGTAAATCCCGAGGCCGCCAAAAAAAGGCACGCCCAGGGCTGGGTGGACGAACTCTATTCGGAGATGGACGCCCTGGTCGCAAGGACCAAATCGGCCGTGGCGGGGGAAGAGACGGTCTCCTTGGCCTATATCGGCAATGTGGTGGAAGTATGGGAACGATTCCTTGGGGAGGACCTCTTTGTCCACCTGGGATCGGACCAAACCTCCCTGCACAATCCCTGGGCCGGGGGCTATTATCCCGTGGACCTGGGCTTCGAACAGGCCAACGCCCTGATGGTGGAGGACCCGGAACTATTCAGGGAGAAGATACGGCAATCCCTCAGGAGGCAGATCGACGCCATCAACAGGCACGCCGCCAAGGGCACCTATTTCTTTGATTACGGCAACGCCTTCCTCTTGGAGGTCTCCCGGGCCGGAGGTGATGTCATGGCCCAAAACGGGTTGGATTTCAGATACCCCTCCTATGTACAGGACATTCTGGGACCCATGTGCTTTGACTATGGCTTTGGCCCCTTCCGTTGGGTCTGCACCTCCGGGGACCCCAAGGACCTTCAAAAAACCGATGCCATTGCCCTGGAGGTGATGAAGGCCATCAAGAAAAATGCCCCGGAAGAAATCCAACAACAGATGCAGGACAACATCAACTGGATCGCCCAGGCGGAACAAAACCGCTTGGTGGTGGGTTCCCAAGCCCGGATCCTTTATGCGGATGCCCAGGGCAGGATCGAATTGGCCGAGGCCTTCAACAGGGCCATTGCCCAAGGGGAGATAAGTGCCCCGGTGGTCCTGGGCAGGGACCATCACGATGTGGGCGGGACCGATTCCCCCTATAGGGAGACCAGCAACATCCATGACGGCAGCAAATTCACCGCGGACATGGCCATCCACAATGTGATCGGGGACAGTTTCAGGGGCGCCTCCTGGGTATCCATACACAATGGGGGCGGTGTGGGATGGGGCGAGGTCATCAACGGGGGGTTCGGCCTGGTGCTGGACGGAAGCGAGGATGCCTCGGAGCGTTTGAAGAGCATGTTGTTCTACGATGTCAACAATGGGATTGCCCGTAGAAGCTGGGCCAGGAACAAGGAGGCCCATTTTGCCATAGAACGGGAAATGCGGCGGAGTCCGAATTTAAAGGTAACTTTGCCCCAAAGGGTGGACCCCGAAATCCTGGATTCCCTTTTCTAAGCTTATGGAACGGTACAAGGCCCCCGAAAAGAACCTCTGGAGCGGAAGGATTTCCAACAAATGGCTGTACCTTCATGAAAAGGTGCACTGCACTTCTTTGGAAGCCGTCCCCAAGGCCCAAAAAAAATCCATTGCCCTTTTGGGCTATGCCTGTGATGCCGGAGTGGAGCGCAACCAGGGACGCATCGGGGCTCAATTAGGACCGGATGCCATCAAAGCCGCTTTTGGAAAAATGCCCAACCACCTGCCCGGCCATGTCATGCTTCATGACGTGGGATCGGTGGAATGTCCCGATGGGGACATGGAGGCCACACAAAGGGAGCTTGCAAAGGCCGTTGCCCTTCTACTGCAAAACAAACAGTTTCCCATGGTCCTGGGAGGGGGACACGATATGGCCTATGGGCATTACAATGGCATCAAGGCCCATTTGGACGCAATCAAAGAAGGTCAATCCTTGGGAATCATCAACTTTGACGCCCACTTTGACCTGAGAAAAAACACCGACCTGCCCAATTCGGGCACCCCCTTCCATCAGATCGCCATGGATTGCCAGAAGGAAAACATCGACTTCCACTACCTCTGTTTGGGCATCCGAAAGGATGCCAATGACAGGAACCTCTTCCAAACTGCCAAGGAGCTGAATGTCGCCTTTAGCACCAACGACACCTTTCAGATCCAGTTCATGGAAGAAATCAACACCTGGATCAATGCCTTTGCCAAAAACGTGGACCACCTCTACGTGACCATCGATCTGGACGGCTTTTCCTCGGCCTATGCCCCAGGGGTCAGCGCGGCCTCCCCCATGGGCTTCAACCCCCAATTGGTCATGGAATGCCTAAGGACCAT
>CALDPL010000431.1 GCA_937911965.1 uncultured Allomuricauda sp.
CCTGGCCTCCGAATACCGGGATGGGGGAGGGACCTTTTTGAGGGATTTTGGCTTTGATTCGGAATCGGGCCAGGACATAGAGATTTTTACAGGCCAGATGGATTACGCCACCCCCATCGGGAGCGCCTCCCTGGAAAGCGGGTTGAAATTCTCTTCCATAGCCTCGGACAACCAAGTGTCCTATTTTAATTTCAACGGCAGCAGCAATGTGGTGGACGCCGACCTATCCGATCGTTTTCGCTATGATGAGAAGGTGTATGCGGCCTATGTGAGCTTGGTGAAGAATTGGGACAAATGGTCCATGAAATTGGGGGTCCGGGGAGAGCATACCCAGGCCGAGGGCCATTCCCTGGGCAGCGGGACGACCAACATCCAGGATTTCTTTGAGCCCTTTCCCTCCCTGTACCTGCTCTATTCCCCATCCGACAAGCACAGTTTTTCCTTTGACTACGGCAGGAGCGTCAAAAGGCCCAATTACAATGACCTCAACCCGTTCCGTATCTTTTTCAACGAAAACGATTACGAGGAGGGGAACCCTGGCTTGGAACCCAGTTTCAGCAATAATTTCAACCTGAACTACAGCCTGAACGGGGAGTACTTCATCGACCTCTATTACCGGGACAACGGCAGCAATATTGCCTACCTGGTCTTTCAGGACAACGACTTGCAGACCTTGGTGGAACTCAAACAGAACGTTCTGGAAAGCAAATCCTATGGCCTGGACTTCACCATGAACAAATCCCTGGCCTCCTGGTGGTTCCTCTATGCCTATGGATCCCTGTTCCACGAGGAGGAGACCTTTATGGCCAGCCAGAGCGGCAATGTCCCCTATACCAATGAGGTGGATGGGTTCTATGGGTATTTGGCCAACTACCTTACCCTGTCCGGGGACGGAAGCCTTACCGGGGAGGTGACCGCAACCTATATTTCAGGATTTTTGTTCGGTTCCTATGTCTCGGATCGGCAACTCAACCTGAACCTGGGGCTCCGCAAGACGCTTTTTGACAACAGGCTGATCCTGTCCCTGGCCGCCGAGGATGTATTGGGGACCTACGTGCCCACCTACAGCTCGAACTACCTGAACCAGGACAATTTCTACAGAAGGCGGCCCGAAACCCAATTGGTCCGATTTGGCCTTACCTTTAACTTTGGGAACTTCCGCTTGGAGGACAACCAAAGGGCCATCGACAAAAAGGAGCGGGACCGACTGGAATCCAATTAATAAACAGGCATTTCGGGGATATTTCGTACTTTTGCAGTCCAAAAAAAAAAGGATTTGGCCCGAATAGCGGACATAGAGCTTCCCGATTTCCCCTTGCTCCTCGCTCCCATGGAGGATGTGAGCGATCCGCCCTTCCGTGCCCTGTGCAAGGAACAGGGGGCCGATGTGGTGTACACGGAGTTCATTTCCTCCGAAGGCTTGATCCGCGATGCCGCCAAGAGCGTCCTTAAACTGGACATCTATGAAAAGGAGCGTCCCGTGGGCATACAGATCTTTGGGGCGGAACTGGATTCCATGTTGCAGGCCGTGGACATCGTGGAGCAGTCCAATCCCGACATCATCGATATCAATTATGGCTGTCCGGTCAAAAAAGTGGTCTGCAAGAATGCCGGGGCGGGCATCCTCAGGGATGTGCCCCTGATGGTCAAACTGACCGAGGAAATCGTAAAACGCACCAAACTTCCGGTGACCGTCAAGACCCGTTTGGGTTGGGACACGGATTCCGTCAAGATCATAGAGGTTGCAGAACGCCTACAGGATGTGGGAATACAGGCCATTTCGATCCACGGACGCACCCGGGTTCAGATGTACAAAGGGGAGGCCGATTGGAGGCCCATCGCCCAGGTGAAGAACAACCCCAGGATGCACATTCCCGTCTTTGGCAATGGGGATGTGGACACCCCTGAGGCCGCCCTGAGGATGCGGGACGAGTACGGCCTGGACGGGGCCATGATCGGTAGGGCCAGTATAGGATACCCTTGGTTCTTCAGGGAGGTGAAACATTTTTTCGAAACCGGGGAGCACCTAGACCCCCCCAGCATGCAACAGCGGGTGGATGCTGCCCGTCGGCATCTGAGGATGGCCATCGACTGGAAGGGGGAAAAGTTGGGGGTTTTCGAGACCCGAAGGCATTATACCAATTATTTCAAGGGGATTCCCCACTTCAAGGAACACCGCTTGAAAATGGTCACCAGTGACGGGGCCGATGAGGTCTTTGCCGCCTTTGACCGGGTGTTGGAGGAGTTTGGGGATTTCCAGTTCGCTTAGGATTCTATCAGTTTTCGGTTGATCCTACTGCTTGCAATTTTGGAGGAAATGGTCCCAAGGACCATGATGGTGGCCATGACGACCAAGAGGTTCACCAGGTTGAATTCCACGGGATAGGCCAGGGAAGCGGTGATCTTTAACCAGCCGAAGGCCAATTGGGAACCGATGAGCAGGGAACCGATCAAAAGCCCGATCAGGCCCCCCATGAAAGTGACCAGCAGCCCTTGTATAAAATAGATTTTTCGCAACTCCCCCAGGGTGGCCCCCAGACTGAAAAGGGTCTTGGAGTTCTGTTGTTTGTCCAGGATCATCATGATGATGGCCCCGACCACATTGAACAGGGCGATGATCAACACCAGGGTAAATATCAGGTAGGTGGCCAGGTTCTCGGTATTGAGCATTTTGTGCAGGGAAACGTTCTGCTGTTGCCGGCTCAAGAGTTTGACCTTGTCCCCCAAGACCCCGTCTATGGCCTTTTTGACGGGTTCGATCAGCTCCGGATCGGTCAATTTGAAATTGATCCCCGATACGGTGGTAGAGTCCTTTTCCAATAATTCTTGGACCAGGGGGAGTTGGGCAAAGACGTATTTTTTGTCCAGGCCCTCCTCTACGGCATAGACCCCGCTGACCACCAGCGGCAGTTCGTTATAGGGTTTGGATCCCTGTCCCGGAAAGGCGCCCTGTCCCGAAAAGGAGCCTTCCCCCGGTTTTGGGGTCAGGACCATCATGGGGGTCCTGCTGTTGGTGGGCACCCCCAACATATTGTAGATGCCGATGCCGATCACCCCGTTGTATTCCATGATCCCCCAATTGCCGAACTGCAGGGTGCTGTCCACTCCGGTGACCGTCCTGTAATTTCCATCGATGCCCTTGATGTAGGCAATGGCACTTTTTTCCCTATAGGTCAAATAGGCCCGTTCCTCCAACTCCTTGGAGAAATCTGCCAGCCCCGGGATATCCGATAGGGCGGTCTCTTCCTCCTTGGATATGGAGATGAACTTCCCGCTGCTGGGAAGGGCCTTGAGGTCGGGGTCAAAGGTGTTGGAAAATGAAAGACTGAAGGTCTTCAGGCCGGCGAAGGCCGAGAGGACGATGAACAGGGCGGCGGAGCCCACCACCAGGACCAGGAAGGTGACAAAATTGATGATGTTCACCGCATTTTGACTGCTTTTGGACCTGAGATAGCGACCGGCGATATAAAAGGGAAAGTTCAAGTTCAGGATTTCTTTCGTTTGTCCAGCAGATCCCTGTTCTCAATGGGGTTTTCTTCCCCCTTGAGGGATTTTTCGATCTTTTCTATATATTCCAGGGAATCGTCCAAAAAGAAGAGGAGTTCCGGAATACGTCTCAATTGGTTCTTGGTGCGTTGGGCCAATTCATAGCGGATGCTGGCCTGGTTGGAAGTGATCCCTTCCATAAGTTCCTTGGCCCCCTTGCTGGGAAAGATGCTCAAGTAGACCTTGGCCAGGGAAAGGTCGACCGTGACGGAGACCTTGGATACGGAGATCAGGGTGCCCCGGAGCCCGCCATCGGTGGCGGCCCTTTGTAGGATATCGGCCAGGTCCTTTTGGATGATCCCCCCGATTTTCTTCTGCCGTTGTGTTTCCTCCATAGATGCAAAAATAAGCGAATTAATGACTTGGAGCGCAACTGCATACCCATAGACTGTGTAAATTTGGGGAATGGGCCCGGATTTGGGCAATTATTTTGAAGGGATGGAAAAGATTGAACATATAGGAATTGCCGTTAAGGATCTGGAAGTTTCCAATGGGCTGTTCGCCAAATTATTGGGGGTTGCCCACTACAAGATGGAGGAAGTGGCCTCGGAAGGGGTAAGGACTTCCTTTTTCAGGGCCGGTCCCAGTAAGGTGGAACTCTTGGAGGCGACCGATGAGAACAGTCCCATTGCCAAGTTTTTGGAGAAACGGGGGGAGGGCATCCATCACATTGCCTTTGCCGTGGAGGACATTGTCTCGGAAATGGCCCGTCTCAAGGAAGAAGGGTTTACCTTGTTGAGCGAAAGGCCCAAAAAGGGGGCGGACAACAAATGGGTGGCATTTTTGCATCCCAAGGGCACAAATGGGGTCTTGGTGGAACTCTGTCAGGAAATTAATGAAGGGCAAGGGCGGTAAAACCTTGCGCTGTAGAAAAATAAACACTAATATTGCATCCCTGAAAATTCAGGTCCTATAGCTCAGTTGGTTAGAGCACCTGACTCATAATCAGGTGGTCCCTGGT
>CALDPL010000432.1 GCA_937911965.1 uncultured Allomuricauda sp.
GCTCAAGGGATTGGTGGCCGGTGGTCTGATGGCCGCCCTGATGAGTTCCCTGGCCACGGTGTTCAACTCCAGTTCGACCATTTTCACCATCGATATTTATAAAAAACTGTACCCCAAAAAGACAGAGAAACAGTTGTTGAACATCGGAAGGGTGGCCACGGCCATCATCGTCATGTTGGGGATCATATGGATTCCCATCATGGACAAGATCGGGGGCGGGGTCATGTACCAATACCTGCAGAACGTCCAATCCTATATCGCCCCTCCGGTGACCGCGGTTTTCCTGTTGGGAATCCTCTGGAAGCGCGTAAATGCCACCGGGGCCATCACCACCCTGATGGCCGGTCTGTTCCTCTTGATCCTGCGTCTGGGTTCTGAAATTTACTACCAGCCGCAGCTGGCTGCAGGGGAAACCGTATCGGGTTTTCTGTTCGGGTTCGCCTCGGTGAACTTTGCCCATATGGCCATCTTTATGTTCATATTTTCGGTAATCCTGTGCATTACGGTCAGTCTGGCCACCACTGCACCGGTCTATGAGAACATCAAGGGCCTTTCCTTCGGTACGCTTACCGCCGAGGATCGGGCGGAGAACAAGAAAAGTTACGACACCATCGATGTGGTGCTCTCCGTACTCTTGGTGGTCATTGTGATCGGAATCCTGTTGTACTTTACTGGATAGGAAAGATTGGTGCCCCGGTGGGATGCCGATGCCCATAACTGGAATATCATTGGAGCGGAAGACAAAATGAATCGCCATTTGTTATAATGGGGACCGGTGACCGTTTGCACCGAGCCATCCATAGGCTATCGTTATAGCTTAAAAAGTACATCGGAGAACTGAAAAGCTGCAGGAAGAAGTCAACAAATACCTTCCTACTGGATAAAATCAAAAGTAAAATACCTTTGTTGGGAATCTAAATGTCAGCACCATGAATATGGAGACCACAAAATTGGAATTGATGCAGTTATTGCTCCAGACCCAAAAGAAGTCGACATTGGAACAGATAAAAGAAGTTTTTGAAAAAGATATCGTAGCCTATACGGCAGATGGCAGGCCCTTGACAAAATCAGCCTTTAAAAAAGAGTTGTTGGAATCCGAAGCGGAAATTGCACGGGGGAAATTCACCACACAGGAAGATCTGGAAAAAGAATCCGAACACCGGTAAATGGCCAAACTAAAGGATATTTGGTCGGACAGGGAATGGATACATGGTTGAGGGAACCTTCTTTTGTGAAATTTCGAAGAAAGATGCCCTGTGATAGCGGTCAAACCCCATAATCAATTTGTTGGATTTCTTTTCAGTATTCACTCCATCCAATTCCCTTGGAAGGAATTCTTATTGGAACGGAATTAAAATCATTGGAACTCCCCCTCTTCCCTATTGCAGGATATCCCTTAAGAAATCGTCCTTAAAGGCACGGCCCAGGGGAATCTTCGACCCATCCATGAGCAGTACCTGGTTTCCGGAAATCCTGTCGATCTTTTGGGTGTTGATGATATGTGACTTGTGCACTTGGCGGAAGTCGCCACCTCCCAGGACATCCACCCAATGCCTGAGGGGCTCATTGGACAGGATCTTTTTGTTCTTGAGTTGGATCTCGGTATAGTCCGAATCCGAGGAAATGGAATATATGTCCTTTACCAGGACCTTGATGTGCTCATGACTGGACTTGACATAGATTTCCCGAATCAGACCATCTTCGATTCCCGGGCCTTGTTGTTCCGGTCTTTGGGCCACTTTGTTCACGGCCTGTAAAAAGCGTTGAAAGGAGAAGGGTTTCAATAGATAATCCACCACATTGAGGTCATAGCCCTCCAGGGCGTATTCGGAAAAGGCCGTGGTCAGGATGACCTGTGGGGGCTCCGCAATGCTCTTTAGAAAATCCAGACCGTTTATCTTGGGGAGGTGGATGTCCAGAAACATCAGGTCGACCGGTTCCGTGGAGAGAAATTCCAGGGCCTGGATCCCGTCCGAAAAGACCCCCACCAGCTCCATCTTGGGAACTTCCGCTATGAACTTCCTAAGGATCCGCTGCGCCGGCGGTTGGTCCTCTACGATAATGCATTTCATCCTCCTATGCTTTTTCCAGTTCCAATTCCAGGCTGACCTTGTAATTGTTGGTTCCTTCCTCGATCTGGAGCCCATGTTTCTTGGGATACAACAGTTCCAGCCTTTTGCGTACGTTCTTCAGCCCTATGCCACTGGCCACGGAATCCAGGCTGGGCACGGCCTCAAAATTGTTGTCACAGTGAAACTCCAGCAGATTTCCATTCATCCGCACCGATATGTCGATTTCGATGTTGGAGGACTGCCCGGATTGGCTGTGTTTGAAGGCATTCTCCACGAACACGATCAAAATCAAGGGGGCGATCTTGTATTCTTCATCAATATCGGCCACCTCGAAGCGCACCCTTCCCCGATCCTCGATCTGGAGCCGGTACAGCCGGATAAAATTGCCCAACTGTTCCAGTTCCTTCTTTAAAGGTACGAACTGTTCCTTGGATTCATACAACATATACCGCAAAACGCCGCTCATTTCCAGGATGATCTCCGGGGTCTTGGGCGAGTTCTGAAGGGCATAGGAATACAGGTTGTTCAAGTTGTTGAACAGGAAGTGTGGATTGATCTGGGAGCGTAGGAACTGCAGTTCGCTTTCCTCAATGCTGCTGCGCAGCTCATCGATCTGTCCCTGTTTTTGAAGGGCGTCCCATCCAAACTTACAACCGGAAAGGATGAACATGGTGGGAAGGACCCCTAGCAGAGAGATGTAGACCCCTGGGAAGGAATTCCCCCTTTTGGTGTTCGGGTACATAATGGGTTCCATGATGAGTTCCTCCACGGCGATCAGAACCGGGAGTCGATCCCGCTCGACGAGATCCCCGAGCTGATCGAGGCGCTGCTGCGTCCGGCGCCGCGTGACCGTCCACAGACGGCGGGCGCCGCGCGGAAGGTAATGTCGGACACTCCGGCCCCTGGAAGTTCGCTGGGGCTGGCTCGTTCCACGATCAACGTGCCGGCTACTCTCGCCGATATGCCCCGGTTCGCTCTCATGGGGACACACGGCGAGCCGCGTCTCGTCGACATGGGGGCCCCGCCGCGTGATCCTGAGGGTGAGTTCAGCGACGTGTATCGGAACCTCGTGCATCCCCTGTTTCCCGCCCGACGAGCATGGGGGGATGGCGAGCACGTGCTATGGCTTGGGTTCGCGGGGGCGACAGCGGTAGCGACCCTCGGATTGGCTGCTATTCTCTACCGTCGCAGCGTGACGCAGCGGAAGACTAAGTACGATGCGCTGTTCCGCCTCGGATCCTTCGTTCCGGGCACCATCCGGGCGATCTCGGGGATGGATAGCACGTATGCGACGGTGAAGTACGAATTTGAGGTCGACGGTACTGCCTACGTCGG
>CALDPL010000433.1 GCA_937911965.1 uncultured Allomuricauda sp.
AAAAGGGCAATGGGAATCGCATATAGAATGCTCTCCTCATGGGCCCTGGCATCCATTTTATAGTTCTCGTGGGCCATCAAGGGCCTCAGTCCAAAGACATCTCCCTCATCACAGATGTCCATGATTTGCCCGGAGCTTGATTTTGACAGGCTTATGGCCCCTTTGTGGACCACATAAAAATGTTCATGTGGGGCCTCCTTCCTTGAGAACACCAAACTGTTCTGTTCCTTATGAACAATGGTCACCTCATATGAGAGTCGTTCCAATTGCTCGGGATCCAGGGCATTGAAAGGTGGGTAGTTCTTCAAAAAGTCGGCGACCCGCTCGGAAATGGTGTTTTTCATGGGACTTAAAGATAAGGCTAAAACCTAAATTTTGGTCCTTGTCACCTACAAATCATGGGGCTGCGGTCGAAGGGGATCGATCTTGGGGAAAACTATATTAGGATAAATTTGTCCTAAATGATAATTGTAGTACTTTTACTTGCGGTAACAATGGCGGATCTATGTTCTCAAAAGCCTGTGAATACGGGATAAGGGCCACAACCTTTATTGCCTTGCAGTCCTTGCGCAACCGAAGGGTGAGCCTAAAGGAAATCTCCCAGGAGGTTGGTTCCCCCATGGCCTTTACGGCAAAGATCCTACATCAATTGGCCAAGAACGATATCCTGGAATCCACCAAGGGGCCCAGCGGGGGCTTCCAGATTTCGATGGAACGGATCCATACCATCAAACTGGCCGATTTGGTACTGGCCATCGATGGGAATTCCATTTATGAGGGCTGTGGCCTGGGCTTGAGAAAGTGCAATGCTTCCAAGCCATGCCCCGTCCACTTCAAGTTTTCAGTGATCCGGAAAGAGTTGAAGACCATGTTGCAGGGAACCAGTTTGTTCGAACTGGCCCAAGACCTGGAAACGGGGGTGACCCATTTAAAGAGATAAGAAGCATTGGGAATGTCCCCATAGGAAAGGGACAAAACTATTTTTGATGAAAACAACGATACGGTCCTTAGAGGACATCAAGATTCTGGTCGATGAGTTCTATTCCAAGGTACGGGAAGATGAAAAACTGGGACCCATATTTGACGGGGTGATCCAGGACCGATGGCCGGAGCATATGGAAAAAATGTACCGATTTTGGCAAACGGTGCTCTTGGATGACCATACCTACTACGGAAATCCTTTTATGCCCCATGCCGACCTTCCGGTGGAACGGGAACATTTCGAGCGTTGGATCGAACTCTTCCACCATACCGTGGATGCCCATTTCGAAGGGGAGCGGGCCGAAGAGGCCAAATGGAGGTCTTCCAAAATGGCCGAAATGTTCCAATACAAGATTGAATATTTCAGAAATTCGGGCTCAAGGCCCTTGGTATGAACGTGCAGGGAGATCGTGAGCTGCCGAATTTCCACCCAAAACCTTGCGGGAATCCCCAAAGCGCCCTTAATTTTGTAAAGCGTCGGGAGGAGCGGGAACGTCACGGAACCCTTGGATAAAAACTAATTGACAATGTCTGACATACACGATAAACTGATCGGGAAATACAAGGACCTTGGGGAGAATCCCAACACCTATCTGGAGGGGCTCTACCACGCCAAGCCGATTACCTATTGGGATTATGTGGAAGTGGAGACCCTGCTCTCCCTGCAAAGGCCACGAACGGATTTCAAGGACGAGACCATCTTTATCATGTACCACCAGGTCACCGAGCTGCTTTTGAAGATGATGCGCCACGAACTGGAACAGATCGTTGAAGAGAAAAATTTAAGCGAGGCCTATCTGAAGGCTAAACTCCCCAGATTGACCCGGTACACCAAGATGTTGATCACCTCCTTTGACATCATGAAGGACGGGATGGATCATGGGGATTACAACGAGTTCAGAAAATCCCTGACCCCGGCGAGCGGGTTCCAAAGCGCCCAGTTTCGCTATATAGAGATTCTTTGCACCCGTTTGGAAAACCTGGTCAATCAGGAGGGAAAGACACGATTGTCGCCGGATCCCACGGTCGAGGAATACTTTGAACAGATTTATTGGAAGGATGCCGGATTGGACCGGAAAACCGGTAAAAAATCCCTGACCATGCAGCTGTTCGAACAAAAGTATTTGGCCAGTTTCATCCAATTGGCCAAAGAATGTCGGGGCAAGACCCTGGAGGAAAGGGTGTTGGAACTGGAAAATCCCTCTCCAGAGCTGATTGAAATGTTACGGGAGTTCGACCGTGCCTACAATGTGGAATGGCCCAAGGTACATCTCAGGACCGCGGAGCACTATCTGTCGAGCAAGGATGGGGACAAGGCCGCGACCGGAGGCTCCCAATGGAAGAAATACCTACATCCCGAACATCAACAACGCAAATTTTTCCCCGGGCTTTGGTCCGATTCCGAAAAAGGAAAATGGGGACGGTAAGCGGCTGAGTTCAACGTCAGCCCCAAGACTGGATAAGGTCTTGACAATGAAAGGGAAGAGGCTGTGTTTTTATTTCGGACAATTTTGTCATAAATAAAATAATTGGCTACCTTTAGTTGGATGAAACAGGGTTATACAAGTATGAAAAGTAATTTAAAATCAATGATATGAAACATAAGGCAACAGCAATTTGGAAAGGCTCCATCAAAGAGGGTGAAGGCAGCATCAGCTCCCGCAGCAAGGTATTGGACGATACCAAATACAGTTTCAATACCCGGTTCGGGGATGGCAGGGGCACCAATCCCGATGAACTGATCGCAGCGGCCCATGCCGGCTGCTTCGCCATGGCCCTGAGCCTGATCCTGGGAAAACAGGGTTTTGTGCCGGATTCCCTGGAGGTGACCGCCACGGTCAACATGGATGCGGACAAATTGGAACTCACCGAATCCCATCTGTCCCTAAAGGCCAAAGTGCCCAACATCGACCGGGAAAAGTTTTTGGCCGCCGCCCAGGAGGCCAAGGACCATTGTCCGGTGAGCAAGGCCCTGGCCGGCCTTAAAATCGAGCTTGATGCGGAACTTGAATAAAATACAATCTAAAATAAACAATATGGACGAGAGGGAATTGGCAAAAAAGAAGGCCGAATTGGCCCCCCATCAGATCGAGGCGTGGCGAAATTTCAGCAGATCGGTCTTCAAGGAAGGGGTCTTGGATGAAAAGACCAAGCAATTGATCGCCGTGGCAGTGGCCCATGTGACCCAATGCCCTTGGTGCATCAAGGCACACACCCCAATGGCCATGCGCAAAGGGGCGAGCAAGGAAGAAATCATGGAGGCCATATGGGTCGCCGCAGAAATGCGGGCCGGGGCGGCCTATTCCCATGCGACCATTGCCATGGAGGAAATGGAGAAACAGGAGTGATGTCCCCCGAGACGGACCATACCGGATATCACGGTGCGGCACGCTTTGGGACCCAAGGTGTTTTGGGTCCCTTTGAACAAAATTGAATAAATTTTAAATACACTTTCTATGATATTGCATGGACCTTTTAACAACATACACCAGCTGTATGACAATTGGCAAAAGGAGTTTGAACGTTTGAAGTGGGGTTATGAAACCTTGGCACTCTTCGCACAGAGTTGTTTGGGGGGGATAGCTGCCATGCTGATTCTTGCCAATGACACCTCCGGGGCCGTTAAACTGGGAGAGCTTTTCTTGGTGACGATATTTGCTATGGGATTCAACGCGGCCGTTCTGGTGGACCTCAGGGCCAAACCGGCCTTTGCCATCTTGGTGTGCAGCGTTTTGGTGAGCCTTTCCATGATTCTGATCAATGCCTTCTGAACATGCACCGGAAAGGACAAAAAGTGGACTCCGGGACATCCGGGGTGCACAGCCTTACCTATTATGACGAATTCGGGCAAGAGTATCGGGCGGAGTTCAGGGACAATGAATACCACAGCCTCATGGAACTGCTCTTTGACAAATATATCGAGCCTTGGGGGGATTGCAAGGGCAGGGCCTGGTGCGGCACCTGCCATATAGAGATTCTGGAAGGCACATTGACACAGGAAATGGACCCAGAGGAGGCCCATACCCTGTCGAAGTCGTACAACCGTACACCGCGCAGCCGGTTGGCATGCCAGATCCCGGTAAATTCCCAATTGGATCGGATTGTTTTCAGGATTGTTGAGCCTTCATGAACAAAATGTGGATAACATTTTTGAAAATAACTCATGGACAACCACTTAAACCAAAATTATGTGTTATGTTGTGGGGGTTTGTACGACTGAAGGGATATATAAGGAATATTACAAATCAATTTTAAAGAAAGGAAACTGAAAATGGGAAGACCGGCAACTAGACCTACCAAATTAAGGGATGGATATTATATAGAGGTTCGCAACAAAAACCAGAGATCTGGTATCAAGATCCGAAGGGATTCCAAGGAACTGCTGTTGCAAGCCATCAAGGAATACGAGAAGACCAAGGATGTGATCGTTCTCGGAAAGCTCAAGAATGGGAAAATGCAGGAAATAGACATGGGAGAGCTCGTCTAATGGGGGCTTTGTCCACTGCTGTATTTATGAGTCGGCAGGGAAAGGGCATTCCAAGGGTCGAAGCTCAGGTCCAGGATTAAAAATCGCGGACCTTTTGAACCCGTGCCAAAAAAAAGACCCAAGATGAAAATCTTGGGTCCTTTTTTGTATAAACGTAGCGAGAGGGAGACTTGAACTCCCGACCTCAGGGTTATGAATCCTGCGCTCTGACCACCTGAGCTACCTCGCCATGGCCCTGTTAAGCGGGTGCAAATATATAGTTTAATTTTTGCTGAATCAAAATTCAGGATTAATTTATTAATTGACGTTTATTTTTTTATCTTCCCAACCCAGTTTGAATGTTGAACGGGATTAACAATGACACTATAATGAGCGAAAAGGTTAGATTTGAAATTGAGTTTGTCATACAGGCGTCTCCCCAATTGCTATACCAATATATATCCACCCCATCAGGCCTTTCCGAATGGTACGCCGACAATGTGAACTCCCGAGGTGAGATTTTTACCTTTATCTGGGACGGATCCGAGGAGCAGGCCAAAATGTTGAAGCGCAAAAGCGAGGAATTTGTGAAATTCTCTTGGTTGGAGCAGGAGGAAGGATCCTTCTTCGAAATGCGCATCATCGTGGATGAGATTACCAAGGACGTATCCCTGTTCATCACGGATTTTGCGGATACGGACGAAGTGGAAGAGGCTAAAATGCTATGGGAAAACCAGATATCGGACCTTAAACAAGTTCTGGGTTCCACCTAGAACATTTCTTGGGCTTGCCGTATCTTTGACCTTGATCGTTCAAGGTTTTTTTTATGTTCAATTACAATGGTGCCCTTGTTCCGGAGGAGGATCCGGTACTGACCCACAACAACCGTGGGCTCAAGTTTGGCGATGCCCTTTTCGAATCCTTTAGATGTGTCCATGGAACCCTCTTTTTTTGGGAAGACCACTATTTTAGGTTAATGGCCTCCATGCGAATCCTTCGGATGGAAATTCCCATGGAGTTTACCATGGAATATCTTCAAGAAGAGATTCTAAAGACCCTGCGGGCCAATGGACAGGAGAATTCCGCGGCCAGGGTACGCTTGACGGTCTTTAGAAAGGATGGGGGGCTTTATGCTCCCGAGACCCATGACATTTCTTTTTTGATAGAGACCAAGCCTTTGGAATCCCCGTTCTACCTGCTTCCGGAAGGGGGATATGAGGTGGAACTTTTCAAGGATTTTCTCGTCAACAAGGACATGCTCTCCACCCTGAAGACCTCCAACAAGGTCCTTCACGTGATCGCCAGTGTCTATGCCAAGGAAAACGGGTATGCCAACTGCCTTTTGCTCAACTCCGACAAACAGGTGGTGGAAGGCATCAACGGAAACCTGTTCCTGGTCCAGGGCAATGTGGTGAAGACCCCACCTTTGTCCGACGGTTGTCTGGGGGGCATCATCCGTAAGAAAATCATGGAGATCGTATCGGCCACCGAGGGCCTGGAGTTGGTGGAAACTTCCATTTCCCCCTTTGAGCTGCAAAAATCGGATGAAATGTTCCTTACCAACAGTATAATGGGCATCCAACCGATAAGCAAATACAGGAAAAAGGAATTTGGCAATACCGTTGTAAAGGGCTTGGTGGGCAAATTGAACGCCAGGGCAAGGATGACCCCCTCTAGTTGAGGGTAGGGTTTTCAGGGGCATTGGACCACAAAAGGTAATCCCCGCCGAGCTCCACCATTCTTTCCTTCCAAAAGGCTATGGCGGATTTTTCAAGGATGCCGCTCTCATAGCGGTTACTGGCCACGATCCAGGACTTGGAAACCAATTCCCTGTCCAATTGGCTCGAACCCCAGCCCGAATACCCCAGAAAGAAGCGGATGTCCTCCCGCCCAATGATCTTTTTATTGATCATCTCCACGGTCTTTTCGAAATTGCCGCCCCAAAAGATGCCATCGGCAATCTCTTGGCTGTCGGTGATCAAATGGGGTACCTTGTGTATAAAATAAAGATTGTCCTGTTCCACGGGACCGCCGTTGAAGACCTTAAAGGGTACGCTGATTTCCGGGACCAGATCACTGATGGTGTAGTCCAGGGGCTTGTTTAGGATAAAGCCCACGGAACCTTCCCGGTTGTGCTCTGCCAGAAGGACCACGGAACGAGTGAAGGATACATCCCCGGTAAGCGACGGCTCCGCGATCAGCAATTTCCCCTTTTCCGGCTTTTGCCCCACCATTTTCATAGTTTCTGACTTCAAAATGCAGTATAATATACAACAATTATCAAGATACAAAACCTATGAATCAAAAAAGGCACTCCTTTTTGGGAAGCGCCTTTGTATATCATTTTCAATACTGCTTAGTTGACCGCGCCGCTCAATTCAGCTCCTGCCTTGAACTTTACAACGTTTTTGGCTGCAATTTTAATGGTCTGACCAGTCTGTGGGTTTCTACCTTCCCGGGCACTTCTTTTGGAAACTGACCAAGAACCAAAACCTACCAAGGAAACCCTGTCTCCTTTTTTAAGTGATTTTTCTACATTTCCCAAGAACGATTCCAATGCCTTCTTTGCCGCTGCTTTTGTGATGCCAGCATCAGCTGCCATAGCATCGATTAATTCTGTTTTGTTCATAATGGTATTAAATTAATTGTTGTTAAAATAATTTGAATGCTGAACAAATTTATACGGATTTGAGACTAACGCAAGTAAAACCAAGGGAAATAGGACTTTTTGTTGATAACTTCAAATGTTTGTTGATAAAGTCGGAAAAATTTGACACGATTAGGCTAGCCCAATCACAGCAAGGGTTTAGCGAAGGTGGGAATCGTTTTCTAGATTCAGGCCGTTCAATACTTCCCTGATTTTCATCCTGCGTTTGCCCGGCATTTGCAATTCCAAGAGTTCGAGAAAACCATCCTTTAGGGCCACCTTTAGGGAATTTTTGTCCCGAACCAGGGTTCCAGGGGGAAGCTTGTGCTCCCCGGCCTCCATCGCACCCTTGAATATCTTTATGGGTTCCTCCCGTTGGCCATTGACCAAAAGGCTCCAGGCCCCGGGATAGGGGCTAAGGCCCCGTATATGGTCGTGCACCCGTGCCAAGGGAGCGTTCCAATCGATCCGACAGGTTTCCTTGTCTATCTTGGGTGCCGGCCTTAGGTCCGCCGCTTCCCTTTGTTCTACCCGCTTTGCGGTTCCCTCGCCGATCAAATGGCAGGTCCTCACCACCAGTTCCGCGCCAAGGGCCTTCAACCTATCCTGAAGGCTTCCGGCGTCGTCTTCCGGGAAAATGGGTTCCTCGGCCTGGAGAATGATGTTTCCGGTATCGATCTTTTCATCGATAAAAAAAGTGGTGACCCCTGTACGGGTGTCCCCACCCATGATGGCCCAATTGATGGGTGCCGCCCCCCTGTATTGGGGCAGGAGGGAGGCATGGAGGTTGAAGGTTCCCAATTCGGGCATTTCCCAGACCTGTTTGGGCAGCATCCTAAAGGCCACGACCACCTGCAAATTGGCAGCCAGGGCCCTGAGCTCCTCCAAGAAACCTTTGTCCTTCAAGTTGGTCGGCTGCAACAGTACAAGATCCCGCTGCAGGGCAAATTCCTTTATGGCGGAATATTGGATCTTGCGGCCACGGCCCGCGGGTCGGTCCGGGGGGGTAATGACCCCGACCACCTGCAGCCCGGCTTCAAGGATGGCCTGGAGGCTACCCACGGCAAAATCCGGGGTTCCCATGAACAGGATGCGCAATGGTTTATTCCTTGAGGCTGTATTCATTATTGGCATTTAATTGGATTTTCTTGGCGGCCAGCATTTGTTGAAGGACTTTTCCCAGGGTCTTTTTATCGGCCTCCGTGGCCTTTGCCAATTCCCTTTTTCTGCTCGGGGCCAGCTCAAGCAGTCCCAGCTGTGGCATGGAAGCCTTCCTTTCCTTTTTGTTGCAAATATCGCAGCTTCCGCACTTTTCAGGGCCGTTTTCCCCAAAATAATTCAGGAGGAGTTGGTTCCTGCATTGCTTTTTGTTCCCGATATATCCCAACATGGAACCGAGGTTTTCCCGCTTTATACGGTTCAGGTCCTCGATCTTTCTGGAAAAGGGATAGATCGTATGGTCGTCTTCCCTGGGGACCAAAAAGAAGATTTCAAGGTCAGAGCTCTGTTGGTCGTACACGGCCAGGCCATCGTCGGCCAACTGCTGCAGGATGGTCTTTAGGCCGCCTTCGGATTCCCCGGTCTTTCTCGAGAGTAATTTAAGGTCCAATTTGGTATCGAACTGGGTTATCCCCCCATAGGTGCGCAAAATGGTCTGGATCACGGCCGCGGATTTGCGGTTCTTGTCCAAATAGCCGTATATCCCTGCCTTGGAACCCACAAAGCGGAGGAGGTGCCTTTGGGTGAAATTATCGCTTAGGGTGAGCACCGAGTTTTGGTCCAGGATCCGAAGGGCATTGAAGGCCATGGTGGATTGGAAGCCGTAGCGTTCACAAAATTCCTCAAATTTGAAAGTCAGGGGGCCTTGGGGCAATTCCCCATAGGAAATCTGAAAATGGTTGTTGAGTTTGGAATAAACCTGTTTTACCTGCTCCACCCCCGGCAGGGAGGACAGGTACAATCGCTCGGCCTTTTCCCTGTCTTCCTTGGACCATAAAATGATGGAGGCCGAAGGCTTGCCATCCCTCCCGGCCCTGCCCGCTTCCTGGTAATAGCTTTCAAGGCTGTCGGGGACCTGGTAATGTATTACCAGTCGGACATCGGACTTGTCGACCCCCATCCCAAAGGCATTGGTGGCCACCATGACCCGGATTTCCCCTTGGGTCCAAAGGATGCGCTTATCCTCCTTTTCCCCCTTGGGGATCCCCCCGTGGAAATAGGCGGATGAAATCCCTTCCCGATTCAAGAGGGCCGAGAGGGATACACAGAGTTTTCTGGATCGGACGTAGACTATGGCACTTCCATTGTCCTTGCTCAGGTATTTCTTGAGCTGGGCCGATTTGTCCGCCGTATGTTTCACCCTAAAGGCAATATTGGAGCGGGCATAGGAGTCCTTGAAGACCTCCGCGGCATGCAGTTTCAGGTTCTCCAGGATGTCGTCAAGGACCTTTGGGGTCGCCGTGGCGGTAAGGGCCACCATGGGCACCCCGGGGACAAGTTCCCGGAGCAATGAGCAATTCAGGTAGGCGGGCCTAAAGTCATTGCCCCATTGAGAAATGCAATGGGCCTCGTCCACGGCCAACAGATTTACGTTCATCCTCTGGATCCTTTCCTGGACCATGGGTTGTTGAAGGCGTTCCGGGGAGAGGTATAGAAACTTATAATTCCCGTAAAGACAATTGTCCAAAAGGTTGCCCAATTCCTCGAAGGGGATTCCACCCGCCAGGGATATGGCCTTGATTCCCCTCGCCTTTAATTGGGCCACTTGGTCCTGTATCAGGGCGACCAGTGGAGATACCACTATACAAAGGCCTTCTCGGGCCAATGCGGGCACCTGGTAACAAACGGATTTGCCCCCGCCCGTGGGCATCAGGGCCATGACATCCCCCCCGCCCAAAAGGCGGTGGATGATCATTTCCTGGGAACCCCGAAAGGATTCGTGGCCCCAGTATTCCATCAATATGGTGGTCGGGTCCCTGTACACTAGGCTTTCTTAAGGGTTTCCAGGATAAAGGAAATGCGGTTTGCCACGGTATCCTTGGGCACCTCCACGGGAATATAGCCAAATTGGGTATAGGTGTCCACTAGGGAATGGTGCAGGGCCTCGGCTTCGGGGAAGCTTTCCAGGCGTTCGTTGTCCCGGACATAGATATCTTCCCATGGCGGTACGAAGAACACCGCATCATAGCGATGGTCCTGGGCAAACCTTTTGAACTCCTTCCCGTAAGGCTGGTCAAAAAAATCCATATAGGCCAGTACATCGGGGATGCCCCGGTCAAAAAAGTTGATGGGACCGGCCGTTTCCGCAGCCCTTAGGAACTGCTTTTCCCTTCCCAGGAGCAACTGTCTGTTGAATTCCATGGCGTCATCGACAAAAAGCAATGGATTGGGAGCGGAGATTTCCTGTGATGTCCCTTCCCTGGCACTGGAGGTCATTTCCCTGATGATTTCGTGGTGGCAAGGATATCCCATGGCCTCCAATGTTTTTACAATGGCTGTTTTCCCCGTTCCCGGAGCGCCGGTAATCACTACTCTTATATTGGCCAAGCGCGTCTGAATTTTCCCCACAAAGTAATGAAATGGATCCAAGGAAAAAAAATTGTCCCATTAACCCTATATTTGTAAAAATTTCGAAATGGGGAAGGAGGATATGGACGGGTTCTATGTGAGACTCAGGGAAAAGTTGGCGGAAAACACCAATTGGCCGGCCAATTACCTGTACAAGTTCATAGTGCCCACCGATGAGGTACGTATCACACAGATCCACGGGATTTTTGACAATACCGGGGCGGTCATAGAGTCCAAAAAATCAAAAAAGGGCAATTATACCAGTCTTTCCATAACCGTTCACCTGAAAGATCCCGACGAGGTCATCGCCAAATACAGGGAAGTGGGCATGGTCGAGGGGGTAATTTCCCTATGATCACTGTGGATTGCCATAATTTTATTATTTTGCGAAGGTCCACAAGTGCGGGCCTCCCTTTAACTTAACTTCAATAAATCCAACAATTTGAATTCAGTAGAGAACTTAGAGTACAATACGGAACGTGAGAAATTGCACATTCCGGAATACGGCCGCCATTTCCAGAAGATGGTGGACCATGCCGTGACCA
>CALDPL010000434.1 GCA_937911965.1 uncultured Allomuricauda sp.
AGTTGAATCGAGCCGTCCTGGGCCTGACGGTGGCGGGCACACAAGAGTCCGTTCGGATCCTTGAAGACTATCAACTGGAGCTGACTCGTCGCACAAAAGACGCACCAAAGGATGATTATGTGCACAGAGAAGCAAAGGTCGTCTCCTCGAGACTAAAAGGTGCTCGCCGAATACAGGAAATTGGGATCGAGGCGTACTATGACGAATAGTTGCCTTTTGAGCACTGGGGAGTAAGCGCAGCTTCAGTCACCACTGTTTTGGACCCTGGAGCCCGCTCTGATGAAGCGGGCATGCCTGATCATTCAGGGACCCTCCGCATCAAAGCAGCGGCTTACCACCATCAGGATGTTCCGGATCGCCGTAGTACCTGGTCATTGTGTTGAAAAGTGGGAACGTGCCATGAGTTTGGATGGCAGGCGCCTCACGCACCGATTGCGCATCCTCTAGGCGATTCCGCCTATGCGCGGAAAGTTCACATTAACCCCTGCCTGCGCAGGCTTACGATGAGGTCAGTGTGCGCCTCAATCCTGTCGGACGGTCACGCCTTCCAGCAGGGCTTGACCTCGACGCGTGTCATTGCTGAAATAGTGCCTGTCCCTGCTTATTCGAGCCCTTCAAAGAGGTAAGCCAATATCGCGGGCAGGACTATCGTCGGCTGCTGGGATTCCTGCGCGACTCCGCCATCGACCAGCACCTTCTGGCCCGCAATCGCCACTTCGACCTGCTGCAGGTGATCCAGGCCCACCCCGAGCTGCTCGGGATCGGCATCGACGAAGACACGGCGATCCTGATCGAAGAGGACGAGATGGTGGTGATGGGACGCGGATACGTGGCCATCTATGACGCCGGGGCCCGGCTTCTGGGCGGGGGTGGTTTCTATCTGCTCCGCGACGGCGATACTTTCGACCTGGCCACGCGGACTCCGCGGCGGCCCGGAGGCGCCTTTCCCGGGCTGGAGCGGGTCGGCCCCTCGAATTTCCCCAGCGACGGAGGTTGAGATGCGAACGGCCATCGGAGTTGCGATCGCGGGACTGCTGGCGGCGTGCGGCGGGAGCGATGAGCCCGCCCTGGTCATCGAAAGCCTGAACGGCTATCGTTTAAAAGAAAAAAAGCCCAAAAATCTTGGGGAATTCCTAACTCCGATCGGAAAGGTAGAGCTCCTGAGGGAGGGCACCGATATTACCCTGCTGTCCTATGGCTCCACCTTGAGGATCGTGGAAAGGGTGGCGGAGGAACTCGTCGAAGTGGGCATAGAGGCCGAGGTCATCGATGCACAGACCCTGCTTCCCTTCGATTTGGACCATAGAACCGTGGAAAGCCTGAAAAAAACCAACAGATTGCTCATCATCGATGAAGATGTGCCCGGAGGTTGCTCGGCCTATCTATTACAGGAAATCCTCGAAAAACAAGGCGGGTACCGCTATTTGGACTCCCCACCCCGGACCTTGACGGCCAAGGCCCACAGGCCTGCATATGCCTCCGACGGGGATTATTTCTCCAAACCCAATGCGGAGGACATTTTTGAAAAGGTATACGAAATAATGCAGGAGGTCGACCCCGGCTCCTTTCCCCCTTTGAGATAAGTCCAAAAGCGGATCGGACCGAAGCGCATTTCATCAATTAATTTTGGAAATTATGGTACATTAGTTATATTTTCACATCGATTAAAAAACCCCCTAATGAAAAACTACAACACAACCAATTTGGGCCTGGCACTTTTAAGAATTGTGCCCTCCGCCTTTTTGATTGCCAACCATGGATTCGGAAAACTGATGAAACTCGTCAATGGGAATACCGAATTTGCCGACCCCTTTGGGATTGGCTCCGCCCCCACCCTGTTTTTGGCCGTGATTGCGGAAGTATTGTGTCCCCTATTGATCATCATCGGCTTCAAGACCCGTTGGAATGCCATTCCCCCTGCCATCACCATGTTTGTGGCCGCATTTGTATTCCATGGCGCAGATCCCTTTGGACGCAAGGAGCTGCCTCTGCTCTTCCTCGTGGTATTTGCCACCATCTTTCTGGTTGGGCCCGGTAGGTTCAGTGTGGATAAGAGGTAAATCAGATAATTTCGGTCAACAACTCCTTTAAGAGATCGGCCTGTGCCATATTGCTTGCCCCGACACCCTTATCCTTTAGGTCCAGGCGTCTAAGGCTTGAAAGAACGGCGCTCACCCGTTTCATGGGATAATTTTTGGCGGACACTGCGTACTCGTTAAAAAAATAGGGATTGATTTTCAAGACCTGAACCACATTGGATTTGGATTGGTCGCTCAGACCGTGGTACTGCAGCAATTGGGTGAAAAAGGAATTCAAAACGGTAACGGTGAGTATAAAGGGATTGTCCTTGGGATTCTGGGCAAAATAATCAATGATCCGCGCCGCCTTTTTTACATCCCTTTCCCCTAGGGCCTTTTTCAGTTCAAAATTGTTGAAGTCCTTACTGATCCCGATGTGCATTTCGATATGTTCGGGGCCGATTTCGGTGCCCGGGGGCACCATCAATGTCAATTTGTCCAACTCATTTGTGATCTTGCCCAGGTCGGTCCCCAAATACTCGACCAACATTTGACCGGCCTTGGGTGAAACCCTGTACTTTTTTGCCGCAAGGGTACGTTTGATCCAATCCGCCACCTGGTTCTCATATAATTTTTTGCTCTCGAACAGCAGACCGCCCTTTTGTATGGCCTTGTAGAATTTTTTCCGCTTGTCCAATTTCCCGTATTTGAAGCAGATCACCAAAACTGTAGTGGGCTGGGGGTTTTCCACATAGGGCAGCAGATTTTCTATGGTCTTTGACAAATGCTGGGCCTCCTTGACGATAAGAACTTGGTGTTGGGCCATCATGGGGTATCTCTTGGCGATGGAGACCACCTCCTCCACTGTGCAATCCTTGCCGTAGACCACGGTCTGGTTGAAAGCCCTCTCCTGCTCCTCCAGGACATGGTCCGCAATATATTGGGAAATCCTATCTATATAATAGGGCTCCTCCCCGTACAGGAAATATATGGGCCGTGGGTTGCCCTTGTCAATTTCCGCCACGATCGGTTTTATGTTATCCATTTGGAAAAAAATCATCAATTTTGCGCCATGCTGGCCTTGAACTTCCCCTCTTATTCGTTTCGAGTCAAAAATAGCCAAAATAGGCAGTACATCTTTGACCCCATCCGCAAAAAATTCGTCCTGCTCCACCCGGAGGAATGGGTCCGGCAGCACCTGCTGCGGTATTTGATCCAGGACAGGGGATATCCCATCGCATCGATCAATGTGGAAAAACAATTGATGGTGAACCAAATGAAAAAACGCTATGACCTGGTGTCCTACCTTCAGGACGGCAGTATTTTTCTCCTGGCCGAATGCAAGGCCCCACAAGTATCGATAGACCAGGCGACCTTCGACCAGATCGCACGCTACAACCTACAGCTCAAGGCCAGATATCTCCTGGTGACCAACGGCATGGACCACCATTGTTGTGAATTGGACCACTACAATGAAAAATACAGCTTTTTGAGTGAAATTCCTGATTTTAGCCGTTAATTTGCCAGCATCTTGAAAATAGCCATTGTCATACTCAATTGGAATGGGGAAGCCTTGCTCAAACGCTTCCTTCCCTTTGTGGTGGAACATTCCAAGGGAGCCGACATCCATGTGGTGGACAATGCGAGCACGGACGGATCCGTTGAGTTTTTAAAGCGGCACCATCCCGATATAGGGTTGGTCCAAAACAGCGCCAACATGGGTTTTGCACAAGGCTATAACGAAGGTCTGAAGCATATCGAGGCGGATGTTTTTTGCCTGTTGAACTCCGATGTGGAGGTCGGTCCAAATTGGCTCGATCCCATTGTGGAGGGATTTGAAAGTCTGCCCGGGGCTTCCATAATTCAGCCCAAGGTCCTGGACCTGAAGAAAAGGGACCATTTTGAATACGCGGGAGCGGCTGGGGGTTTCGTGGACATGCTCGGCTATCCCTTCTGCAGGGGAAGGATCTTTCAGTCCCTGGAACGAGATCACGGACAGTACGACGATATCCGGGAAATCTTTTGGGCCACCGGGGCCTGCATGTTCATCAAAAGTTCCACCTTCAGGGAACTGGGGGGCTTTGACGGGGATTATTTTGCCCATCAGGAGGAAATCGATCTCTGCTGGAGGGCCCAAAATGCCGGACACAAGGTCTATTATATGGGCAGCAGCCACATCTACCACCAAGGGGGGTCCACCCTATCCAATATGAATCCCAAGAAGACCTACCTGAACTTCAGGAACTCCCTGTTCACCATTACCAAGAACCTGCCCAGAAGAAGGGCCCTCCCGATCATCTTCCTTCGCCTGATCTTGGACGGAATTGCGGCCCTGAGGTTCATTTTCCAGCTCAAGCCCAGGCATTGTTGGGCCATCCTAAGGGCACATTTCAGCTTTTATACCATGTTTCCGAAGACCTACAGAAAAAGGGAAAAAGCCAATTTTATATTAAAGTACCATGCAACGACGTCCATAGTTTGGTCCTACTACGTAAATCAAATAAAGAATTTTAACATTTTAGTAAAAGATTAACGATGGCAAAACCTAGGAACATTGCTTTTTCCTTAATTTTGCAACACTCTGAACTACTGATGATAAATCTAACAATCCTTAAATTATAATCTGAACTATGAAAAAAGTTTTTCTAGGAACACTGGCAATGACAGTTCTCTTGTCTTCATGCGTGTCACAAAAGAAATATGCCGAGCTTGAGGCCAAGCATAAGGAGACGCAGGATCTTTTGAATTCCGCAACGGTCAAACTCAACGATTGTTTGGAAGAAAAGGCTACGGCAAGCTCCAAATTGAAAACCCTTGAGGACCAAAACGCTTTCCTAAGGGCAAACAACCAAGATCTCATCAACAATATGGGCAATTTGACGACCTTGACCACCAAGGGCGCCGAAAACCTTGAAAAATCCTTGGAAAGCCTTCAAGAAAAGGACCTGACCATCAGGAGACTTCAGGATGCGGTCACCCGTAGGGATTCCGTAAACCTTTCCCTGGTACAGAGCCTTAAGGGAGTATTGGGCAATTTGGACGACGAGGACATCGAGATCAGTGTTGAAAAAGGCGTGGTCTTTGTATCGATTTCCGACAAACTGTTGTTCAGGAGCGGGAGCTATACCGTGACCAATGCAGCAAAAGAAGTGTTGGGCAAAGTGGCCAAGGTGGTCAACAACAAGCCTGATTTTGAATTTATGGTCGAAGGCCATACCGACAATGTGCCTTACCGTAGCAATGGCATCATCCTGGACAACTGGGATCTTAGTGCCAAACGTGCGACTTCCGTGGTCAGGATCCTTCAAAACGATTTTGGGGTAGATCCAAAAAGGATGACCGCTGCCGGACGTAGCTACTATATCCCCTTGGTGGACAATGAGACCTCTGCCAACAGGGCCAAGAACAGAAGGACCCGTATCGTGGTACTTCCAAAAATCGATCAGTTCTACAGCATGATCGAAGATGGTATGAAAGATCCTGCCATCGGAGGTAGCGGCAATTGATCGCAAAGGGAAACACTCCCTGAACAAACTGAAAGCGGCCCATTTGATCGGGCCGCTTTTTTTTGTTCAATAAAGTATGTCCATGCTTCCTTTTCCTTCCCTTAACAAAACGGGCTCCCCCTCTGAGAGGTCTATGACCGTTGAGGCCACATTGTCCCCGTAACCCCCATCGATGACCACATCCACAAGGTTCTGCCATTTTTCATAGATGAGTTCCGGATCGGTGGTATACTCCAGAATGTCGTCCTCATCGTGAATGGAGGTGGAGACTATGGGATTTCCCAATTCAGTGACCAATGCCCGGGCAATGCCGTTGTCCGGAACCCGAATGCCCACGGTTTTCTTTTTCTTGAAGTCCTTGGGCAGGTTATTGCTGCCGGGAAGGATAAAGGTATACGGGCCCGGGAGGGCCCTTTTCAATATCTTAAAGGTAGAGGAATCGATCTGCCTCACATAGTCGGACAAATTGCTAAGGTCCGCACAGACAAAGGACCAATTGGCCTTGTCCAGCTTTACCCCTTTGATCCGGGCCAGGCGTTGCAACGCCTTTGAATTGGTGATATCGCATCCCAGGCCATAGACCGTATCGGTGGGATAGATAATGAGGCCTCCCCCCCTTAGGATCTTCCCGATCCTCTCCAGTTGTTTGGGGTTTGGATTTTCTTCGTACAATTTTATGAATTCTGCCATTTTGCTCGGGGACAAAGTTGATGGTCCCTCAACAAGGTAACGAAAAATACGGTCAAAATGGAAGCCACCCCAACAATATTGGGAATGTTAATTATTGTTTAAAACACCCAACCCGGGCGGACTTATTGCATCCAATGAATGACAATTCGAGTATATATAAGTACAGAGAAATCTATACCGAAGACAATCAAGGGCTTGCACGCCCCCAAACAAAATACTTTTAAAATGTTCCATACAAACAGAAACAATTTCCCAATTTCGAAGCTCAGCACCCCATTGTGGTTTCCCATCCTTTTGGGATTCTTTCTAATGGCATGCAGCGGGTCCGACCAAGGGGACAACATCCCAGAAAACGGGAAAGAGACCGTGGCCGCCCTGGATGATCTGTTTCTCAAACTGGCCGACCAAGAGGATAGCGGTTCTATTTCCGAAGAGGTGATCAAGTTGAACGAGGCCATTCGCCGGACCATTGAAAATATCCCCCACGGTCAATTGGCGGAAATCGGGGAAAACTATTCCCAAGGGGAACATGGGTTCAGTCTTGCCCTATCCGAGGACGGGAAATTGGGAATCGTTTCCTGGTACACCAAGATGGATGCCAGTGGAAACAAGATCAAGAACATGGCACTTTATGAATCCCGGGACCGATTGGAAGTGAGTTCACTTTTGGGCTCCCCGATCATCTATGAAAAAATCCACCAAGTGGAGACCTATAAAGGGGAGGTACTTTATATGCTTCACGGGAAGGACCATACCGGGCCGGACAGTTTTTCCAGGCTGGATGCCTATACCGTAAGAAACGGTCAGCTCGAACAGGTCCCCGCTTTTCCGAACAACGAAAGCTCCATTTCAACGGCCAAGCTGGAAGAAGGAACGGACCCCTCCGATCCCCTGGGGTTCAAGGTGGTAATGAACGGTTCCCGCATTTTGTTCCCCGACATCAACGGAAAGGTCCTCAAGGACCAGACCCTGGCCTTCAATGGAAAAAAATATGTGCCCGAATCCGAAATGGAATAAAAGGCCCCCGGGTTGTTGACCCCTGGGAATCCAGCTAAAAAACACCCAGACGGACCTTGCTATTGGGCATTGTCCAGCAACTCCAGTTTCGCAAAGCGTAGCAGCAGTTTTTTGACCCCCCCGTGTTCAAACTGGATTTCGGCTTTTTTGTCCATGCCCACCCCTTCTATATTGAGGACCTTCCCCTTGCCAAAGCGGCTGTGGGCCACCGTGCTTCCCGCGCCCAGGCCGGGATCGATTTCAGCCCCTCCTTTGGAGGGGGCGGAGAGTTCCGGTCTGAGCTTTCTGAGTTTTCTCAATTGGTTCTCGTTGGGTGCATGTACCGAAGGAGGGGTTCCCGGTTCCGGCTTTTTCTGCCTGAGCCCGCTCTTGTCCACCTCCCCAAAAATATCGGGATTGATGGAAGATCTATAGCGGTACCCATCATTGACCGGGCTTAGGTTCTCCACGAATTTTTCATCAATCTCCTCCAAAAACCTGCTGGGTTCGGCATCGATGAGTTTTCCCCATCGGTACCGGTTCTGAGTATAGGTAAGGTAGGCTTGTTTTTCGGCCCGGGTCAGGGCCACGTAAAACAAACGGCGTTCCTCCTCCAGTTCACTGCGGGTACCCATGCTCATGGCCGAAGGGAACAGGTCTTCCTCCATCCCCACCACGTATACGTAGGGGAATTCCAGGCCCTTGGCCAAATGGATCGTCATCAGGGCCACCCGGTCGTCATCCCCGACCTCCTTGTCCATATCCGTCGCCAGGGCCACATCTTCCAAAAACTCCGTAAGACTGCCCGTGGCATCGGCCAATTCCCGCTGACCTTCCACAAAATCCTTGATCCCGTTCAACAGTCCCTCAATGTTCTCCATCTTGGCCACGCCTTCAGGGGTACCGTCCTTTTTGTACTCCAGGAGCAGACCGGTCTTTTTGGCCACATGTTCGGCCAGGACAAAGGCATCGGCCTGTCCATTGATGACCTGGAAACTTTTGATCATGGTCACAAAATCCTCCAGTTTGCGCCGGGTCCCCGCATTGATGTTCAGGTCCACCCTGGACAAATGCTCCATGATCTCGAAGATGGAACGCTTGTAGTGGTTGGCGGCAACGATCAGTTTGTCGATGGTGCTCTGGCCGATGCCCCGGGTCGGAAAATTGATCACCCTTTTGAGGGCCTCCTCGTCCTTGGGGTTGATCACCAAGCGCAGGTAGGCCAACACATCCTTGATCTCCTTGCGCTGATAGAAGGAGACCCCCCCATAGATCCGATAGGGAATATCGCGTTTGCGCAGCGCATCCTCTATGGCCCTGGACTGGGAGTTGGTACGGTACAATACGGCAAAATCCCCGTTTTGGAGCTGGTGTTGCATCTTGTTCTCAAAAATGGAGCCCGCCACATACCTCCCTTCCTCCGCATCGGTGGCCGAACGGTGTATCTTGATCGGGGATCCATCATCATTGGAGGTCCATACATTTTTCTCCAATTGCGTCTTATTGTTGGCAATTATGGAATTGGCCGCATTGACAATGTTTTTGGTGGATCGGTAGTTCTGTTCCAGGCGGTACACGGCCACATCGTCGTAATCCCTTTGAAAATTGAGAATGTTGTCGATGTTGGCCCCCCTGAAGGAATAGATGCTCTGGGCATCGTCCCCTACCACACAGATGTTCTGGTAACGATCACTCAGGGCCTTGACGATCAAGTATTGGGAATGGTTGGTATCCTGGTACTCATCCACCAAGATATAGCGGAAACGCTCCTGATACTTCATAAGGACCTCGGGGAACCGGGTCAGGAGCTCATTGGTGCGCAACAATAGGTCGTCAAAGTCCATGGCCCCCGCCTTGAAACAACGGTCGACATAATTCTGGTAGATTTCCCCCATCCTGGGTCTTTTGGCCATGGCATCCCCCTCCACCAACTCGGGGTTTTGAAAATAGGCCTTGACGGTGATCAGGCTGTTTTTATAGGAGGATATCCTATTTTGGATCTGTTTGTACTTATAGATATCCTTGTCCAGGCCCATCTCCTTGATGATCGAGGCGATCAAGCGCTGGGAATCCTGGGTGTCGTAGATTGTAAAGTTGCTCGGGAAGCCCAATTTGTCCCCTTCGTAGCGCAACAGCCGGGCAAATATGGAATGGAAGGTCCCCATCCAAAGGTTCTTGGTCTCGGATTCCCCCACCATCAGGGCAATCCTTTTTTTCATTTCCCGGGCCGCCTTGTTGGTAAAGGTAAGTGCCAGGATATTGAAGGGGTCCACCCCCTGCTCCATCAAATGGGCGATGCGATAGGTGAGCACCCGGGTCTTCCCCGATCCGGCCCCTGCGATCACCATCAAGGGGCCATCCTTGTGCAGGACGGGGGCGCGCTGTGCTTCATTAAGTTCATCCAAATAAGTGCTCAATCTCGGGTATTTTAAACGTAGGGGTGAAATTAGCCAATTAAGCCCTTTTACTGAAATATCCCCCGAAATTTTGTGAACCAATTCCCGCCTACCTCCATATTTTAAATATATTTAGGACATTGGGCCGGGTCCTTTCCCTTTTGATGGCCGAATTTTGCTTCGGACAAATTATTTGGAAAATGGTTTTTCTGGCTTGATATTTGTACTTTACTTCTAGACCAAAACAATATGGACCAATTTCTCGATATTTTCCGGGCCGTACCTTGGTGGGCCTGGATCCTCATCTTTCTGGCCGCTGTGGCCATACGCGATGTCTTTTTCCAAAAATCACATACGATCAGCCATAATTTCCCGGTGGTCGGCCATTTGCGGTATTGGTTGGAGAGCATCGGCCCCGAAATGAGACAGTACTTCGTGGCCAACAACCGGGAGGAGCTTCCCTTCAACCGCATCGAACGCGGGTGGATCTATGCCTCCGCAAAAAGGGAGAACAACTACGAGGGCTTTGGATCCGATAGGGACCTTTTCAAACACCAACATTTCTTTGTAAAGAACTCGATGATGGCCTTCAAACTTCCGGAGGACCATCCCAACCTGAAGGATTCCCATTTTTTGCCCTGTGCCAAGGTCATGGGAGCCTACAACAAACGCCGAAAGCCCTATAGGCCGGCTTCCGTGATCAATGTATCGGCCATGAGCTTTGGCTCCCTTTCCGCCGCGGCGGTGGAGGCCATGAACATTGGTGTCAAAAAAAGCGGGGCCTATCACAATACCGGGGAAGGGGGACTTTCCCCCTACCACAAAAAAGGTGCTGATGTCATTTTTCACTTTGGAACGGCCTATTTTGGCGTAAGGACCAAGGACGGGAACTTCTCCATGAAAAAAATGAAGAAGTTGGTGGAGGACAATCCCTGCATCAAGGCCGTGGAGATCAAACTTTCACAAGGGGCCAAACCTGGAAAGGGCGGGGTGCTCCCAGGTTCCAAGATCACCAAGGAACTTGCTGAGATCCGTGGGGTCGAACTGGGAAAGGACGTCCTCTCCCCCCCTACCCACAAGGCCTTCAACAATGTCCCTGAACTCCTGGCCCTCATCGAGGCCATCGCAGAGGAGACCGGCCTGCCCGTCGGCATAAAGGCGGCCATCGGTAAAACGGAGGAATGGGAAGAATTGGCCGATTTGATGAAAAAGACCGGAAAAGGACCGGATTTCCTCACCATTGACGGGGGTGAAGGAGGTACGGGAGCGGCTCCACCCAGCTTTGCGGACCACGTATCCCTGCCCTGGACCTATGGCTTTTCCGCCGTTTACAGGATCTTTCAGGAAAGGGGGCTGACCAATCGCGTCGTCTTTGTCGGGAGCGGAAAATTGGGCTTTCCCGCCAAGGCGGCCCTGGCCTTTGCCATGGGGGTGGATGTTATCAACGTGGCCCGGGAGGCCATGATGAGCATCGGGTGCATCCAAGCCCAGATCTGCCATACCAACCGCTGCCCCTCCGGCGTGGCCACCCAGAAGAAATGGCTTCAGAACGGAATAATGTTCTTCCGAAGTGGCGGACGGACGATCCCGCGGGCCCCAGCTTTTCCCGGC
>CALDPL010000435.1 GCA_937911965.1 uncultured Allomuricauda sp.
GAGATCCGAACCCCACTGACGCTGATCACGGGTCCGGTGGAAAACCAATTGGCACGGGAGGGGATCGCCCCCGAAGACCATAGGGAGCTTTCTTTGATCAAGGACAATGCCAATCGGCTCCTGGGGCTGGTCAATCAAATATTGGACCTTTCCAAAATCGATTTGGGCCAATATAGGCCCAAGCCCATCAAAGGGGATCTCAAGGCCTTATTGGTCCAATTGGTCGAGGCTTTTGGTTATCTGGCCAAGGAAAGGGACATTGGCCTGCTCTTGGACATCAAAATTCTGGATGCCGCTTGGTTCGACAGGGATGTTGTGGAAAAGGCCGTATCCAATCTCCTGTCCAATGCTATAAAGTACGCCCCTCCCGGGAGTGAGGTCCTGGTCAGCGCAGGGAAAGAAGGGGAGGAGTTTGTTTTTTCCGTACTCAATCGGGTGGATGGCAAACCGATCGAGGATCCAGAGATTCTCTTCCAACGCTTTTACCAGAGAAATGGGGATACCAACGGGATCGGGGTGGGCCTGGCCATGATACGCGAACTTGTAAGCCTCTCCGGAGGGACCCTGGGGGCCCAGGGGGTGGGGAAGGATCAGATCCGATTCACCCTGCAGCTGCCCGTTGGGCGACGGGAATCGGCCAACCGGGAAGAAACAGCCCCAAGCGGGGAAGTGCCCCCGACCGAATCGCCCGGGTCGGGCAAGGTCCATGGCAGGCCCTGCCTGCTATTGGTGGAGGACGACCCGGACATCCTAAAGTACCTTCGGTCCATCTTTGAGCAGGATTATGGACTGCTTACGGCCCATGACGGGAAACAGGGAATGGAGAAGGCACTCAGCCGGCTTCCCGACCTGATCATAAGCGATATCATGATGCCCGGCATAAGTGGAATCGAACTCTGTGATGCTATAAAACAGAATCGGCTCAGCAGCCATATTCCGGTCATTCTTCTCACGGCCAAGGCCGGGGAGGAACATGAGACCCAAGGCTTTGCCACAGGGGCCGATGCCTATATCACCAAGCCCTTCAGTCCCCAAGGCCTGAAGGTACGGGTCGACCAATTGATCCAGGCCCAAAAACGATTGGCCCTGCATTTCAGGGACAGCTATGGGATCGAGCCCGAACTGGCCCTGACCAATACCGAGACGGAATTCCTGAAATCCCTGAACAGGGTACTTGAGGCCCATATCACCGATGTGGATTTCAACACCGATACCTTCAGCAGGTCCATGAACATGAGCCGCAGGCAACTCCATCGAAAGCTCAAGGCCATTCTGGGGATGACCCCAACGGAGTTCGTACGCCACCAACGGATAAAATTGGCGGTGGGACTGCTCGAAAACTCCGATGCCACCATATCCGAAATTGCATATCAGGTCGGGTTCAACAGCCCCTCCTACTTCATCAAATGCTTCAAGGAAATCCACGGGAGTACTCCTTATGAGTTTGCCCAGAACCCCTAGTTTCTTTTTTCCCTCTTTTCACTTCCCTTGAATCCCCAACTAAGTCTAGGGCTTGGGCGCCCTGTCCCATTTGTGGCATCATTTGGCAATCCTGTGGTATGGCCGTGGGCAGCCCTTGGGTAGTTTTGGACCGTTCCCCCAGGGGTCCCCGGTGGCCCAAATGAATTGACAGCGGCACCGCCGCAGCTGTGTATTCAAGTACTGGAAGCTACGGACAGGATCCCAACTTCCTTAAAAGGAGTAAATAATCCAAGGGAATCAATAATCAATTATAATCAAAAACACCATTTATTATGAAAACCATCAATGCCTTTTTCTGTCTGATCTTTTTAGTTGCACTACAACCTGCCCTGGCCCAGGATGAGAGCCGTATTGGGGGCCTATTGGCCTATG
>CALDPL010000436.1 GCA_937911965.1 uncultured Allomuricauda sp.
AAGCGTCCAAGGTAAGGCCCACGGGCAAATCGGTATCGGTCTTTTCAAAATAAGTGATGTCCAATCCGATCCTGTTCTTGAAAAAGTTCAGTTCGGCCCCCATTTCAACCTCACTTCGTACCCCCCCGGTAAGCTCAGGGTTTCTAAGGCCGCTTGGCACGGTCATGGCCCCGTTGCTGCCGTAGGGTTGCTGGTTGGCATAAATGGGATTCAAAATATGTACATTTGGAAATATGGGCGCTTCTGCATAACCGGCACGAATTTTACCAAAGGTGAAGAAATCGTTTTGTGGGATAAATTCGGTAAAAATAAAACTTCCGGATATCCCATAGGTTTCCACTTTGTTTTTGTTCGGATTGGCCGTGGAACTCCAATCCCAGCGCGCGGTTCCATCCAAGTAGGCAAAACCACCGTAGCCCAGGGATGCCGCTGCAAATACGGCCCGGTTCTGGGATTTTTGTCTAAAATTGTTCACAACAGGCCTATCGACCGAAGTGTTGAGCGAGTAATAACCCTCCACGGTCATTCCCCCAACAGTATTGGAACTTAATGAGTTATAGTTGTAATAGCTAAACTCACTACCCAATCGACCGGTGAGGTCAAATTCCCCGAAATTGTTCTGATAGTTAATGATTCCGAACAATTCATCACGGGATTCGGTGCTGGTCGATTCGGAATAGCCTTCCTGATTCAAGCCGCCCCAACCCGATTTACCGTCGGACATATAGGCGTTGTATGTTTTACGGGCTTCCAAGGTCATGTTCAATTGGTCGTTGAAGGAATAGGTTCCCCCGACCCTTCCGTTGAACATATTCTTGGTCTGGTTGTTCACGCTTTCTTCCAGGAGGAAGAATGGGGAGTCCCAATACAGTGGCCTGGAATCGGTGGGACCATTGATGTTCCAGGAAACGATCTGTCCATTTCTATTGTAATCCCTAAGCCTATCTATATCCACTTGACGTTGCCACCATTGGTTGAAGTTGGAACCCAAGCTGCCATAACCCAACAATGCAAAGTTTTTGGTTTTTCTGATCTGGGCCGCGAAATTGGCGAACACTTTGAATTTCTCACTGATTTCCAATTCAGCATTGGATGAAAAGTCGTATTGGGTACGCCTGGTGTTGGGCATGATCCCCTCTTTTTCGGTACGGGTGACCGAAGTTCGGATGCTGTAATCCTCCCCGCCTTTTAGGAAGGTCAGGTTGGTCCTATTGGTTATACCCGTATTGTAAAAATTCCTGACGTTGTTGGGGTTGGGGGAAAAGGGCCTCAACTTGCCGAATTCTGGATCTCCCGGTATCCAACTGTCCCAATGTCGGACCAAGGTTCCATCCAAACGGGGTCCCCAGCTTTCATCCGCATAGTACTCCACCATGGGTTGCCCGTCAAAGGAGGCCCAGGAAGCGGGGTGTTGCGCCGGATTGTAACTGAAAATTGGAAAGTCCTGAACATAACCGCCCCCGTATTCATTCTGGTACTCTGGAAGCAGGTACACATTTTCCAAGGAGGTACTTTGGTTGATGGTGATGGATGCGGCTCCGGCCTTGGCCCTCCTGGTAGTGATGACGATCGCACCATTACGGCCTTCCGGACCATAAAGAGCGGTGGCCGTAAGGCCCTTTAGGACCGTCATGTCCTGGATATCATCCGGGTTGATGTCCGTTACGGCACCGACCTTGATGTTGTCCACGATGAACAGCACATTGGTGTTACCCCTCAAACGAATGCTGGACTCCCGGAAATCCGAACTGGGGGCCCCAAGAAACTGCACCCCTGAAACCTTACCTGCCAGGGCATTGTTCACGTCGGTGTCCCGCGCCTTGATCAGGTTGTCCCCACCCACTTTTTGGGCGGCGTATCCCAGGGACTTTTGTTCCCGGGTCACACCCAAGGCCCCGGTGACGACGACTTCCTCAAGTGCTTGGGCGTCCTCTTCCATCTGAACATTGATGATGTTGGAAGCACCAATGGCCCGTCGGACCGTTGTCTGTCCTATATAAGTGAATATCAGGGTTTGACCTTGACTTGCATTGATGGAAAAATTCCCGTCAAAATCTGTTTGGGTACCGTTGGTGGTCCCTTCAACGACAATGTTGACCCCAGGCAATGGGAGACCGTTTCCATCGGTCACATTGCCCGTGATCGTCTTGTCCTGTGCAAAGGAAAAATGCACAACAAACGCCAATAACAGCGTTAACAATCCATTAAGTTTTGTTCTCATCATTAGATTATTTGAATTAGCTAAGAGCTAAAATCTTAAATCCATGTTAATAATCCAAACTAATTTTATAAAAACTTTAAGAAGCAGTTTCTGATTTGGATAATTTTGGGAAATAGGGGTTTTAAATAAAAGAGAAATCAAATCGTGCGAGGGAGAATTGATAATTTAAAATTCCCGGCTCTGTTTTTTTTGGAAAACCGAACATTTGAACTTTTGAAGGGGTTCGACATATCGGGGGGACGAATTCCACCATATTATATATACCCCATTATCTATACCGTATTATATATACCATGACCCTTGGATAATCGCCATGGAACACGTATTGAAAATTTTAAGACCTCCCGATTCAAATAAATTTCGCATCGGTTTGAATTATTCCGAAATATTCCTACATTTGCAGCCCTCAAAAAGAGGGTTATTTAGTTTTTAAAAGAAATTTAATGCCAACAATTTCACAATTAGTACGAAAAGGAAGGGCCACGATTACCAAGAAGAGTAAATCGGTCGCTTTGGATTCGTGTCCCCAAAGAAGGGGGGTCTGTACGCGTGTGTACACCACTACGCCCAAGAAACCAAACTCCGCCATGCGCAAAGTGGCAAGGGTAAGGTTGACCAATGGGAAAGAGGTGAACGCATACATCCCCGGGGAAGGACACAACCTCCAGGAGCACTCGATAGTATTGGTAAGGGGCGGAAGGGTAAAGGATTTGCCTGGTGTGCGATACCATATTGTTCGCGGGGCGTTGGATACTGCAGGAGTTGCAGGAAGAACGCAGCGGCGATCTAAGTATGGTGCCAAACGACCTAAAAAGTAATCAACCTTAAGAAGAAGCGATGAGAAAAAAACAGGCAAAGAAAAGACCGTTGTTGCCGGACCCGAGATTTAACGATCAATTGGTCACCCGTTTTGTGAACATGATGATGTGGGACGGAAAGAAATCAATTGCATTCAAAATTTTCTACGATGCCATAGACATCGTTGACGAGAAAAAAGCGGACGAGGAAAAAACGGCCCTGGAATTGTGGAAGGATGCCCTTTCCAATGTGATGCCCCACGTGGAGGTTCGCAGTAGAAGGGTGGGAGGTGCCACTTTCCAGATCCCGATGCAGATCCGGCCGGACAGAAAGATTTCCACTGCCATGAAATGGTTGATCAACTATTCCAGAAAGCGCAATGAGAAATCCATGGCCCAGAAATTGGCCGCAGAGATCTTGGCTGCCGCCAAGGAAGAGGGAGCCGCGGTAAAGAAAAGGGTGGATACCCACAAAATGGCCGAGGCCAACAAGGCCTTCTCACACTTTAGATTCTAATCAAGACAGATGGCAAGAGATTTAAAATATACAAGGAATATAGGTATTGCGGCCCACATTGATGCTGGAAAGACGACCACTACCGAACGTATTCTTTTTTATACCGGTGTAAGCCATAAATTGGGGGAGGTGCACGATGGTGCCGCCACCATGGACTGGATGGAGCAGGAACAGGAGCGTGGGATAACCATTACATCCGCCGCCACTACCTGCGATTGGAAGTTCCCCATGGAAAACGCACAACCCACCCCCGATACAAAACAATACCACTTAAACGTGATCGACACTCCCGGACACGTGGACTTTACCGTAGAGGTAAACCGTTCCCTGCGTATCCTGGACGGGCTGGTCTTTCTCTTCAGTGCGGTGGATGGAGTTGAGCCCCAATCCGAGACCAACTGGAGGTTGGCCGACAACTATAAGGTCCCACGCATCGGATTTGTGAACAAAATGGACCGTCAGGGAGCCAATTTCCTGAATGTCTGCAAACAGGTCCGTGAAATGTTGGGTTCCAATTCAGTGCCAATAGTGCTGCCCATTGGTGACGAGGCCGATTTCAGGGGAATCGTCGACTTGGTGAAAAACAGGGCCATTGTTTGGCATGATGAAAATTTTGGATCCACTTTTGATGTGATCGACATTCCCGCCGACATGGTGGATGAAGTAAAGGAATTCAGGGCGGCATTGATCGAAGCCGTAGCCGAGTACGACGATGGACTGATGGAAAAATTCTTCGAGGATGAGGACTCCATCACCGAGGAAGAGGTACACGCCGCCTTGAGGGCCGCTGTAATGGACCGGGCGATCATCCCCATGGTCTGTGGATCTTCCTTTAAGAACAAAGGGGTACAATTTCTATTGGATTGTGTCTGCCGTTATCTTCCTTCCCCGATGGACAAGGATGCCATTGTTGGCGTTAACCCGAACACCGAGCAGGAGGTCAGCCGAAAACCCAGTGTCAAGGAGCCCTTTGCGGCTTTGGCTTTCAAGATCGCAACCGATCCCTTCGTGGGGCGTTTGGCCTTCTTCAGGGTCTATTCCGGACATTTGGATGCCGGTTCCTATGTATTGAACAACCGTACCGGGAACAAGGAAAGGATTTCCAGGATCTACCAAATGCATTCCAACAAACAGAATGCCATTGAATATATAGAGGCCGGTGACATAGGTGCCGCCGTTGGCTTCAAGGACATCAAGACCGGGGATACCCTTTCTGATGAAAAGCATCCGATCGTTCTGGAGAGCATGAATTTCCCAGATCCGGTGATCGGGATCGCTGTGGAGCCCAAGACCAAGGTCGATATCGATAAACTGGGCATGGCCCTTTCCAAGCTTTCGGAAGAGGACCCCACTTTTCAGGTCAAGACCGATCAGGCTTCCGGACAGACCATCATTTCGGGGATGGGCGAACTTCACCTGGATATCATTGTGGACCGCCTTCGACGCGAGTTCAAGGTCGAGGTGAACCAAGGACAGCCCCAAGTGGAATACAAGGAAGCCTTGACCGCTTCCGCCGATCACAGGGAGGTGTACAAGAAACAGACCGGTGGCCGTGGTAAGTTTGCGGACATCGTATTTACCATGTCCCCTGCCGAGGAAGGCAAGGTGGGTCTTGAGTTTGTCAATGAAATCAAGGGAGGAAATATTCCCAAGGAGTATATCCCATCCATTGAAAAAGGTTTCAGGGAAGCCATGAAAAACGGACCCTTGGCCGGATTTGAAATGGACAGTATGAAGATTGTCCTCAAGGACGGATCCTTCCACGCAGTGGATTCCGATTCCCTGTCCTTTGAACTGGCGGCAAGAATTGGTTACAGGACCGCGGCCAAGGCTGCAAGGGCCGTATTGATGGAGCCCATTATGAAATTGGAGGTCTTGACCCCCGAGGAGAACATGGGAGATATCGTAGGTGACCTGAACCGTAGAAGGGGACAGGTGAACAATATGGACGACCGGGCCGGTGCCAAGGTGATCAAGGCCTTGGTTCCCCTATCCGAAATGTTCGGATATGTGACCTCATTGAGGACCCTGTCCTCAGGTAGGGCTACCTCGACCATGGAATTTTCACACTATGCCGAAACCCCATCCAATATCGCGGAAGAGGTAATCAAGGCAACTAAAGGGGAAACCGCTTAATATTCATTGAGATGAGTCAAAAGATCAGAATAAAATTGAAATCCTACGATCACAACTTGGTGGACAAATCTGCCGAGAAAATCGTTAAAACAGTGAAGACCACCGGTGCTGTGGTTACAGGACCGATACCATTGCCGACGAACAAAAAAATATTTACGGTTTTGCGCTCACCCCACGTGAACAAGAAATCCAGGGAGCAATTCCAATTGAGTTCGTACAAAAGGCTTTTGGATATATACAGTTCCTCCTCAAAAACCATCGATGCCCTGATGAAATTGGAGCTTCCCAGTGGTGTTGAGGTGGAAATCAAAGTGTGATGGAATTCAATCCCTGGGGTTGAAAACTACATGTCCCGGACGATGGTCTGGGAAAAGCGGAAAAGAAAAAAATCTGGGTCAGAACAGAGGCTTTTCTTGACCCAATTTTTTTGCCAAATATTTTGGCCTGAATTAAAAGTGTAAATCATTAATAATCAATAAATATGTCTGGGTTAATAGGTAAGAAAATCGGCATGACCAGCATCTTCGACGAGAACGGGAAGAACATCCCCTGTACCGTTATCGAAGCTGGACCATGTGTGGTTACCCAAGTCAGAACCGAAGAGGTTGACGGGTACAACGCCCTTCAGCTTGGTTTCGATGACAAGGCAGATAAACGTGCGAACAAGGCCGAGCTCGGCCACTTTAAGAAAGCAGGTTCTTCTCCCAAAAAGAAAGTCGTCGAATTCCAAGGGTTTGAAGGGGAATACAAATTGGGGGATACCTTGGGTGTCGACCTTTTTGTGGAAGGAGAATATGTGGATGTCGTCGGGACATCCAAGGGAAAGGGTTTCCAGGGAGTCGTCAAACGCCACGGCTTCGGCGGTGTCGGGCAGGCAACCCATGGACAGCACAATAGATTACGTGCACCAGGTTCATTGGGCGCTTCATCCTGGCCAAGCCGGGTATTTAAAGGAATGCGCATGGCAGGACGTATGGGCGGCGACAATGTAAAGATTCAAAATTTAAGAGTTTTAAAAGTAGTTCCTGAGAAAAACCTGATC
>CALDPL010000437.1 GCA_937911965.1 uncultured Allomuricauda sp.
TAAGGGACAGAACCAGAATGAGGGCCTTGTTCGACGAATACAAACCGGATAGGATTTTTCATGCAGCAGCCTATAAGCATGTGCCCTTGATGGAACAAAATCCTTATGAAGCAGTGAAGATCAATGTGATGGGAACCAAAACGATTGTTGATTTGGCCCTGGAATTCAATGTTCAAAAGTTTGTTTTTGTTTCCACGGACAAGGCCGTGAACCCCACCAACATCATGGGGGCCACCAAACGAATTGCAGAGATGTACATCAGTTGTAGGCAACAGGAGGGCAAGACGAAGTTCATCACCACCCGTTTTGGAAATGTATTGGGCTCGAATGGTTCTGTGATTCCCCTGTTTCGAAAACAAATTGAGAAAGGAGGTCCCTTGACCGTGACCCATAAGGACATTACCCGTTTTTTCATGACCATTCCCGAGGCATCCCAATTAGTGCTTGAAGCAGGGGCCATGGGGAAAGGAGGTGAAATTTTTATCTTTGATATGGGAGAGTCGGTCAAAATCATGGATTTGGCCAAAAATATGATACGGTTGTCCGGGCTGAACTATCCCGAGGACATAGATATCGAAATCACCGGACTACGACCCGGGGAGAAACTGTACGAAGAGCTCATGGTAGATGGGGAAACCACCCAGCCGACCTATCATGAAAAAATTTTGATAAGCAAGGTATGTGATCTGGATTATTCCAAAATCAGGACCATGATCGATGAACTTTGCATTTCTAACTTGTTTAGTAATGAAAATGTGGTGCAAATGATGAAAAACATTGTGCCCGAATATATATCCAACAATTCCGATTATTGTAAATTGGACCAATTGAAATCGAAAAAGAACCCAGAGGAGATTCCCCAGAGGGAAGTATCCCAAATAAACCTTTAAAACCCGTTCCAATGAATCGAATTTTAATATTGGCAGGAGGATTGATTTTCACTCTTTTTGTCACCTCCTGTGGCTCTTCAAAGGATATAGTTTACTTTCAGGATTCCAGGGACTTTGAGACCCTTGTGTCCGATAACAATTTTGAGCCCAAGTTCAAGGTGGACGATGTGGTGAGCATTTATGTTGCCACCCTCAATCCCGAGGCCAGTGTCCCCTTTAATCTTACCATTGGGACTTCGGCAACCGGTCAATCCGAGATGCTTGACTATTTGGTGGACAAGAATGGGGACATAGATTTTCCGGTCATAGGAAAGGTACGGATCCTTGGCCTGACCCCAGAGGAAGTAAAATCCCTTTTGCGGGATAAGTTGTCCTCCTACCTCAAGGATCCCATCATCAACATTCGTTTACGGAATTTCACTGTAACAGTGCTTGGAGAAGTTCGTAGTCCTGGGACCTATCCAATCTTCGGGGAACAGATTACCATCTTGGAAGCCTTGGGTTTGGCCGGGGATTTGACCATTAAAGGAAAAAGGGAAAATATCATGGTCATTCGGGATTTTGACGGGGTCAAGGTCTACAATCGGATCGACTTGACCACCAAGGATGCCATGACCTCACCCGCATACTACCTGACCCAAAATGATGTGGTCTATGTTGAGCCCAATAAATCCGCTGTTTCCGCCTCAACTTTGGATAATAGGGCTACAATTGTACTCTCACTGGTTTCATTGGCAATCACCACGACCTTGATATTAACACGCTAATTGTTGGCCGTTTAATTACGTTATGGACCCCATTGAAAATAAATTCTCCTTTAAAAAGATTGATTTTAGGGAAATTATAAATCAATACACCAGCAAATGGCATTGGTTTGTAATTTCTGTAATGATTTTCTTGGCCATTGGATTTGTATATAACAGATATACGGCTCCACTTTACGATGCCCAAGCCCGAATCAAATTGGTCCCTGAAGGGGGAGGCAGCCCGGAGATGGCCGTTTTTCAGGATCTGGGGGCTTTTCAAGGTCCAATGAATCCCATAATCGATGAAATCGAGATCATCAAATCCAGGTCCAATATGATGGAGGTAGTGAACAAACTCCAATTGAATTTGAGAATATTCAAACTTGGAAACATATTGGATTCGGAGATTTATAAAGATCCACCCTTCAAGCTCAATTTTAAAGAGTCGGATTCCGTTTTGCATAAGTCTGGTCTGAGTTTTTA
>CALDPL010000438.1 GCA_937911965.1 uncultured Allomuricauda sp.
GGCCTGGCCCCTGATGTGAGTGCGGAGGCCCTGGGGCTGCCCAATGCCCATAGAAAGATACCCACACAGAGCCAGCGGATGCTGCAAGAGGCGGGATCGCTCAAGGGCCTCGGTCTGGGCCTGCTTACCTCCGTTCCCCTGAATCCCCTTATCAATGCCATTACCGGCCGTACCAAGATGCTGAAGCAGCGGGTGGCCCTGGAGGCAGACCAGGCCAGGACCCAAAGGGTCCAAGGGAGCTATGAAGAGTCACTTTTTGTGTCCGCCCTGAAGATCCCCGTGGAGAAGATCGACGATTTTATGTATTTCTGTGAGGCGGACCAAAGGTTCCCGGCCTTGGCCGATGGAAGGGATCCTTTGAAGTTGTGGGGCTTTATGCTTGAAAAGAGCCGCGCCTACAGGGCCAACAACAATTTGGATTGATCTTTTATTTCTGAAATTTTCGGTCTTTTTTTTGTGGAACGCTTTGGTTTTGGATGTATGTTAAATTCCTAACATTTTACTGGGGTTCCCGTGGAATATCTTACATTTCGTGCCAAATTAACGTATTTGGGAATGAACAAAATAATGTATTGTGCCGGCTCCCTGTTTTTCCTTTTCGGTGGGCTTGTCTTCGCCCAGCAACAGGACGGCGACCGAACCAAAAAGAGCAGGTTCGAACAAATGTACGGGGAGTTCGCTACCCCAAACTCCTATAGAACGGCTTCGGGTTCCCCGGGTCCCGACTACTACCAGAACGAGGCCGATTACCGGATGGACATTGTCCTGGACGACAAAAATGCCAAGATCCATGGGGAACAGACCATTACCTACCACAACAATTCCCCCCAGGATCTGGAGTTCCTATGGGTCCAATTGGACCAGAACGTCCGTTCCAAGGATTCCAAAGCCCTTTTAAGGGACGATATGGGGGTGGCCATGGCCTATACCACCGATGAATTTGCAACGACCTTCATAGCGCCCTTCGACGGGGGCTATCATCTGGAATGGGTCCGGGATTCCAGTGGGAAACCGCTGTCCCATACCGTGAACTTCACCATGATGCGTGTGGACCTTCCCCAGCCCTTGAAAAGCGGGGAGTCGATTTCCTTTTCGATGAAGTGGTGGTACAATATTGTGGACCATACCCTGAAGGGGGACCGATCCGGTTACGAATATTTTCCCAAGGACGGGAACCGCGCCTATGTCATTGCCCAGTTCTTTCCAAGGATGGCGGTGTACAACGATGTGGAGGGCTGGCAGAACCATCAATTTTGGGGGGATGGGGAGTTTGCCCTGCCCTTCGGAACTTATGAAGTCAAGATCACCGTACCTGCAGACCACGTTCTCGAAGCCACGGGAGAACTTCAAAACAGGAAGCAGGTATTTTCAAAA
>CALDPL010000439.1 GCA_937911965.1 uncultured Allomuricauda sp.
ACAGCTACAAAATACTGAAACACAAAACTAAGGGGAGGGCCTCACAAGAATTGAATAACTTGCTGGAGGTGGTGGGCAAGTGCACATTATGTATTTTTGCCTTTAGGGATGGAAAAACCAAAACATTTCGGAATGGGCTTTGTTTTTTTGGTGTTGCTTGCAACATCACTTTCCATCCATGCCCAGTCTCAAAAAGGCGCCCTGGATTCCCTACTTAAAGAACTGGACCGTACCATAGAAAGATCACAGGAGTATACTGCCGTCAAGGAAGAAAGGATCTCGAAGCTCAAGTTTAACTTGGAGAAGACCGAACAGCTTGGGGATAGATTCCAATTGTACAAGGAGATATTCAATGAATACGAATTCTTTGTCTGTGATTCTGCCTATAGCTATTCCAAGGAATTACAAGCTCTGGCCAAGGCGCACCACAATGTCTTTTGGACCAACGAAAGTGAACTCCAAATTTCCAATACATTGAACATTTCGGGCATGTACCCTGAAGCGATTCGAGTGTTGGATTCCATAAATCGCAGCACCCTGGAGGAAGGACAATTGGTCAAATATTACACGGGCTACTACCATACCTATAACGAATGGGGGGAATTCGCGGAATACAGCTATGCGGATCGCTATAAGGAACTTGGGGAAGTCTACCGGGATTCATTGTTGTCACTTTTGAAGCCCGGGACCTTTGAACACGCCGTGGAGCACGGATGGAAATACGTACAGGATGGGGAGCATGGGCAGGCAAAAAAATTGTTGTTGCCCCAACTTGACAAGGTAGAACCCCACACCAGGGACTACGCGCTGATAACCTCGATTGTCGGCATCCTCCATTGGTACCTTGGGAACATGGAAAAACACAAGGAATATTTGGCGCTCTCGGCCATCTCGGACATCAAGGCCACGGTAAAGGAGAACACCTCAATCAGAAGTTTGGCGAGCATACTGTTCAATGAGAATCGGGAATTGGAACGGGCCAACAACTACATAAAGAAGAGTCTTAGTGATGCCAATTTCTACAACGCCCGATTGAGGAGCATTCAAATCTCAAAGCTCTATCCCCTGATTGAAAATGCCTACCAATTGGAACGGGAGCAACAGCAAAGAAAACTGCGTACCATGTTATGGGTGATCAGCGCCCTTTCCGTTCTTCTTATAATGACCACCATATACATTGTGATACAGTTCAGAAAACTCGTCAAGGCCAGAAGGCAGACTTTGGAGGCCAATGAGCAATTAAGGGACATCAATAGAGCTTTGGCAGAAACCAACCAAATCAAGGAAGAATACCTTGGAAGGTTTCTCAGCCTTTGTTCCACCTATATCGGTAAAATGGAGAAATACCACCATTCCCTTAATGTGAAGGCAAAAAAAGGGAGTTGGGATGAACTCACCGGCATCCTCAGATCCAGTCAGTTCATCGAGGACGAACTCAAGGAATTCTACGATGATTTTGATACGGCCTTCCTCAATATCTTTCCAAACTTTATAAGTCAATTCAATGCGTTGTTGAACGAGGATAGCAAAATAGTGCCCAAGAGAAGTGAAAAATTGACCATTGAACTTCGAATATTCGCCCTGATCCGATTGGGGATCACGGACAGTCAAAAGATTGCCGGGTTCCTGCGCTATTCCATTACCACCATTTACAATTATCGTTCGAAATACAGGAACAATTCCGTTGTTTCACGGGAAGAATTTGAAAATGAGATCATGAAAATCTCCTCATTTTAAGAAAGCAATATTCCAATTCCATATGGAAATGGGCCAATTTCGAGTTTCCCTGCCATAAATCCACTTACTTTTTCCTCACAAGATTATCATTTATAATACTGGTAATCAATTTATTGAATTTTTTACGATTTACTTTCCATTTCACTCAAAAAAAATGGAATTAAGGGATCGATACTTTAGGGTCCTGATTCAAAACAATGTCGAATCACCAAAATCACAGGTTGGATTCAACCTATCCGCCTGGATTTCAAACCCAACTAAAACTCATCCGTTATGTACAAAAAAATGCAACTAACAAACCTTTTGCCCCGCATGCCGATCATGCTCATGATGCTGTTGGTAGGGTTCACCCATGCACAGACCGTCCAAATCGGTGGCCGGGTGACCGACGGGGAAAACATTCCCCTTGCGGGGGTCAATGTGTTGGTCAAGGGGACCGGCACAGGGACCATGACAGACCTTGACGGCAGGTATTCCCTATCCAATGTGGACCCTCGGGGAAGCTTGGTGTTTTCCTTCATCGGCTTTGTGTCACAAGAAATCACCATTAACGATCGTACCCAGATCGACCTGGTCCTCCAAGAGGACGTGGAAGCCCTGGACGAGGTGGTGATCATTGGATATGGAAGTTTGGAAAAAAGCAGGATCACAACGGCGATCAGCAGTGTAAGGCCTGAAGCTTTCAACCGAGGAAATATCAACAATCCGGCACAACTCCTGCAGGGAAAGGTCCCTGGCCTTAATATTGTGGCCCCACAGGGCAACCCCAACGGTACCTACAACATCCGATTGCGCGGCCTGACCACCATTGGGGCCAATACCCAACCCCTGATCGTCATCGATGGGGTCATTGGTTCCGACTTGAACAACATAGACCCCAATGATATCGAAAGCATCGATATCCTTAAGGATGGCGGAGCTGCTGCCATCTATGGGACCCGGGGATCAAGTGGCGTGATCATCATCAAGACCAAAGGGGGAAATTCAAGACAATCCTTGGTCAATTACAATGCCTATATGGCCGTGGAGCAAATGGACAGGTCCCTACCGGTAATGGATAGGGAGGAGTATCTACAGTTCGGGGGCACCGATTATGGGGCCAATACGGATTGGATGGACCAAATCAGCCGAACCGCTGTTTCCCAGGTCCACAACCTATCACTCTCCGGGGGATCGGAAAAATCCACTTATATGGCCTCCATTAATTACAGGGACATACAGGGAATTGTGGAAAATACCGGCTTCGACCAACTCAGCGGAAGGTTGAACCTGTCCCAAAAGGCACTTGGCGATCGCCTGACACTGAGTTTGAACCTGGCCCTTGCATCCAAAAATTCGGATATCGGATTTGATGACATCTTCAGATCGGCCATCATCATGCCTCCCACCGCCCCGGTTTTGGGAACCGGTCCTGAATTTGACCAGTACGGGGGCTATTTCCAAAACAGGGCCCACGAGCTCTTCAACCCCATGGCCATAATAAATCAGAATGTGAACCGGCGAAAAAGCCTCAATTCGACCTACAATCTACAGGCGGATTACAAATTGACCGATGAATTGACGGCAACCCTCAGGTATGCGCAGACCAATGAAGAAATCACCAATGGGAAGTACATCAGCAGGTATAGCTTGTACGGCAGTGGAATCGACCGACAGGGGCTGGCCTCGCAAAGTACTTATGGCAACAAGAGCGAGCTCTTCGAGATGACGGGAAGCTATTCAAGATCGTTCGGGAGTTTGAACCTGGACGCCCTTTTGGGATATTCCCATCAAGAACTGACCGCGGAACATTATTTCATAGAGGTCGGCAACTTTCTTACCGATGAATTCTCATTCAACAACCTGGCCGCCGGAAGGGATCTTGCGGACGGCAAGGCCAAATCCGAAAGCTTTAAGGAATCCAATAAACTGATTGCCTTTTTCGGCCGAGTGAACCTGGGATTGGACAACACCTATTTCCTAACGGCCTCCTTGAGAAGGGAGGGATCCTCCCGTTTTGGGGAAGGCAATCAATGGGGGAACTTTGTGGGTCTGAGTGCCGGTTTGGATATTTCCCGCTTGGTGGAAATTCCCTTTGTTGACCAATTGAAATTAAGGAGCAGCTATGGGGTGACGGGGGCCCTTCCCGCCCAGAGCTACCTTTCCAAACAGATATATGGACCCGGCTCCACCTTGGACTACTATCTGTACAACGACCGCTTCACCCCGGTATATGCGCCCCAGAGCAACCCCAATCCGGACCTGAAGTGGGAGACCAAAAGTGAGGTGGACCTCGGACTCGATTTCAGGATGTTCAATTCCAGATTGACGGGGACCATGGACTATTACGACCGGAAGACCTCGGACGCCCTTATCACCTTGAACGTACCGGTCCCCCCCAACCTTTACCCCACTACGGTACTCAATGCCGGAAAGCTTCAAAGCAAGGGATTTGAACTCGGACTGAGGTTCGATGCGATCCAAAACCAGGATTTCCAATGGACACCCTACCTGAATTACTCCAACAACAGTTCCAAGATCATTTCCCTATCCATGGGAGATATCCAATACGGGGTCCGGGAAGTCGGCGGACTCCCCGCCCCCCTCACGGGAAATGTGGTGCGGATCGAAGAAGGCAAGCCCCTGGGCCAGATGATCGGTTGGGTGTACCAAGGGGTCGATTCGGATGGCAACTACATCCTCAAGGATGTGGATGGCAACGGAACGGTGAACGAACTCGATACCGAGGTCATAGGCCAGGGATTGCCCAAAGGTGAGATTGGCCTAGGGAGTGATTTCAGATTCAAGGGTTTCGATTTCAACTTCCTTCTCAGGGGCGTTTATGGCCATGATCTGGTGAACCTGCACCGCACCATGTTTGAACAGATATCGCGTATCAGTACCTATAACCTGATCAAAACGGAATACTTCCAACCCGAATATCTGGGACCGGTGGCCTACAACAGTCGGTACGTGGAAAATGCTTCATTTATAAAACTGGACAACATCTCCTTGGGGTACAATTTCAAGCTGCCGGAAAATGCCATGATTTCCAAGGCAAGGGTTTATGTCACGGGACAAAACCTGTTCTATATCACCGATTATTCCGGTGTGGATCCCGAGCCCCGATACTCCTACGATGGCAATGTCCTGGCACCGGGGATAGAACCTTTGAACAGTTGGGTGACCACGCGAACCTTCACCCTTGGAGCCAGTTTCACATTCTAGAATCCCCTTGAGGGACTCCACCCTTGGAAAACTTTTGTTTATGGTCCATGGGCGGAGGAGGAGGAAAAACACTGAATCAGTATAAAACCAATTAAAGCAAAAAAATGAAAACACACGGACAGGAAATTGCCAGTTTTGCAAAAAGGGCGATTTCAAGGATAAGCATCGCCGGTCTCTTTCTCATTATATCCTGCACCGATCTGGATGAGACCCTATATAGCCAATTGGACAATGAAAAGTTTTTGCAGACCGACGAAGAAATATTGTCCGCCTTGGGGGCGGCCTATAGCGGGTTGAGAACCTATCAGAACAACAACCACCTTTGGACAATCTATTGTACCACGGACGAAGTGGCAATTCCGGGAAGGACCGGAGGGGATTGGGCCGGCGACGGGCAGGACCAGCAAATGACCGACCATACCTGGACGGTCAACAATCGATTTTTCAAGGGATCCTGGGAAGCTTTCTTCTCCCAGGTCAACAACTGCAATCGCATCATCTATCAGTTGGAAGGCCTGGATCCGGAAAAGTATGCCACCTATATTTCAGAGGTAAAGACCATTCGGGCCCTATGGTACCTATGGCTCGTGGATATGTGGGGCAACGTGCCCATAGTGGACCGGTTCGATGTGCCCCAAGATTACTTGCCGGCAACCAGTTCACGGGCTGAGGTATACGGGTTCATTGAGCGGGAACTGATGGAAAACATCTCAAACCTTTCGACTGACAAAACCTCCACCACCTATGCCCGTGCCGATTATTGGACGGCCAAGGCCATTCTGGCGAAGCTTTACTTGAATGCAGAGGTCTATACCGGTACCCCGCAGTGGCAAAAGGCCCTGGACGCCTGCAATGAAATCATCGAATCGGGCCAATTCACCTTCAGTACCACCTATGGGGAGAACTTCACTTCTGAAAACCAGAATTCCACCGAAGCAATATTTGCCATTCCCTTCGATGATATCTACACGGAATGGGGGTGGATCCTCCCTTTGGTATCCCTTCATTATTCCAGTCAGCAGACTTTCAATTTGACCAATGGACCCTGGAATGGGCTGTCCGTTCAGACCGAATTTTTTCAAATGTATGAGGAGGGGGATATCCGCAGGTCCCATAATTTCCTATTCGGTCCCCAATACGCTTCGCCCGGGGAGCCCATTGTGGACAGTGGCTATGAACCGGAACTCGACCCGGACGGTCCCCAGGTCAATTTCACCCCGGAATTTGTCTCCCTCTACAATACGATTCGACAGTCCGGGGTACGGATAAAAAAATGGGAAATTGAAATGGGGGGCAACGGCTTTCTCAACAGCGATTTCTTTGTATTCAGGTATTCCGATATCCTCTTGATGAAGGCGGAAATCCTGTGGAGGATCGACCCGGGAAGTACCGAGGCCTTGGCCCTTGTGAACCAAATCAGGGAACGGGCGGGCATCTTGCCTTTGACCTCCCTGGGAGAACAGGACCTATTGGATGAACGCGGACGGGAACTGTTTATGGAGGGTTGGCGTCGTTCCGATATGATCCGTTTTGATAAATATAACGAACCCACAATATTTAAACCCTGGGTAAGCGAGGAATTTAGGAGATTATACCCAATTCCCAAGGATCAATTGGATGCCAACCCAAATCTGGATCCAAACCCGGGATATCCATTTTAAAACCAATTAAAGAAAATTATACTAGAACTATGGCAATCAAGAAACGAGGTAGAGGATTTTATCTGTTGTTTTTGTTTTCGATCTTGGGAGGGTCGGTCCTGGCCCAGGAGAATTCCTTTCTCCTCAGGGGAACAGGACCCAAATACTGGATCGCATATGAATATTGCTATCAGACCAATTCCCCCATTCCCGAGGACCGTTGGAAGGCCAATATCGATTGGGTTGAAGCCAACTTCAAATCATTCGGATATGATATGATCAGCAATGACGGATGGATTGAGGCGGCCCAGACCGTAAACGGACATGGCTATATCACCAAATACAACGACCAGTGGGAACATGGATTTGAGTATTGGTCCAAGTACCTGAAGAATAAGGATATGAAAATGGGGGTGTATTACAACCCCATGTGGATGACCAAGGCTGCCTTTGAAAAAAATGTTCCTGTCCAGGGCACCAAATACAAGGCCCAGGATATTGCCGGATCCATTTCTTTCAACGAACCCCTGTACTGGGTGGATACGGACAAAGAGGGCGCCAAGGAGTGGATCCAGGGCTATGTGGAATATTTCATTGGGCTCGGGGCCACTTACCTGCGCATTGATTTTCTGGAAAATTATGAACGGAACTATGGCACCACCAAATACATCCAGGCCCTTGAGTGGATCAAGGAAGCCGCTGCGGGTCGGATATTCCTAAGTCTGGTCATGCCCAACTGCTTTGAACATTGTAAAACTGAATTGGAATACGGCGACATGATCCGGATAGACGATGATTGTTTTGAGGGAGGCTGGGATTTTGTCAGTAACAGGAGAAGAGGGGAACAAAGGCCCATTTGGCCACAGTACGGCAATGCATTTGATGGCTTTTTGGGATTTGCCGATATCGGAGGACGGGGGCAAATGATCTTGGATGGGGATTTTATGCGCTTGAACACCATGGCCAATGATCGGGAGCGTGTTTTCATGGTTTCCCTGATGGTCATGGGTGGATCCGCCTTGGCCATTGCGGACCAATTTGACACCCTTGGTGAAAGTGCATGGGTCTATCAGAACAGGGAGCTCCTTGAACTCAATGAACTGGGATTTGTGGGGAAACCCTTGAGTTACGATCATTCGGATATCGCCAAAAGCTCGGTCTGGGCCGGCCAATTGCCCAATGGGGATTGGGTGATCGGCCTCTTCAATCGGGAGGAAAACGGGCAGGTCAGGGCCATTGATTTCAAACGGGACCTGGGATTGGACGGAAATGTAAAGAATATAAGGGACCTGTGGTCACATACAGACCTGGGCAGCCTTGAAGGGGGGTATTCCGTCGAATTGGCCCCTCATGAATCCAAAGTAATCCGCATTGAGGCCAACAACTTGAAATATGAAGCCGAGTTTGCATCCATGATCCGAGGTTCCCAACGGGGGGTCGGAAGCTTTGGCCATAGTGGACTTGGATATGTACAGGGCTTCAAAGCCGTTGGGGACAAGGTCCTTTGGGCCGTGGAAGTGCCAAAGAAAGGCAATTATACCCTATCCATAAACTATGGCAACTCGAGTACACAAACGACCTTGACCGATTTGTCCGTGAATGGCAAATTGCTGAAGGAACCCATATCAATTCCCGGATTGGGCAAGAAAAATGAATGGGCAGAAATCCAACGATCTATTCCCCTTAATGCCGGGACCAATTATATTTCAATAGGGAATTATAAGGGGAATGGAGGTGATTTCAAATTGGATTTTATCGAGATTCTGGAGTAGGTAGTTCCCAGGGAATCCCGGGTCAATGGTATGATTTCGAAGGCACAAATTAGTCCTTCCAAATCCTGTACAACATTGGCCCGGGTTCAATATTATTTGGTCCAAAGCCCGTGAGGATCTGGATAAGTGTGCTTTCTTTGTAAAACATCTGGAAGAACAGGAATTCCATTCTGTAAAATTCAATCCAATATGTGCTATAACACCAGACAGTCCCGGATGAAAAAAGAATTGGAGAAAATCCTCTCCGTTAAGGCCATGTACGGGGATGAATCCTCCGAGTTGGAACTCATTTATTTCCATGCCAATGGATGGGCGCATCCCATAATGTGGGCCATCATGCAGGAGGAACCCGAATTTCTATTGCCCAATATGTGGGGCATCATGCCCTCCAATCAAAGGCAGCGGGATTATTTGGAATATTTCAAGAACCCCAGGACCTTCGGGGGGCTCAATGCACAACTTTTCGATCATTTCATTTACAAACCCTCCTGGAAAAACCGGCGATGTCTGATCCCGGTGGACGGATTCTTCGAACCCCACAATACACGGGTAAAGGTCAAGGGAAAGGATTTCAAGGTCCCCTTTTACTTCAAAATGAAGGATGACAGTCCCTTGTACCTGGCCGGAATCTATACCAATACCGTTGATGGCCGCAGGACCTTTACCGTGCTTACTAAAGAAGCCACTCCCCTATTTGGACTGATCCACAATGAAAAGAAAAGAAGGCCCGTGATCATCCCCAGGGGAAACTTGGACGCTTGGTTGTCCCCAAAAAACAAGGAATCGGATGTAATGGAGCTCCTTTCGAACGATCTGTGGGAAGGGGAACTCAGCACCTATCCGGTGAGCCGAGATCTTTACAGCAGAAAGATGGACACCAATTATCCCGAAATCATCGAGCGGGTGGATTACCCGGAAGTTTCCATTGATTTCGGGAATTGAGATGCAATCCCCTACCTTGTTCAATGAATTAAAGGGCTCAATAACAGCCTAATGAAAATGGAATCGGCACACCATATCATCCCATGTATACAAGATTTCCACCCATCTATATAAAGCGGTCGCGATTTGGCCCCCTCTTATCCTAGTTTTGGCACGAATTGAAAAAAAGTTCCAACCAAAAAACTATGACATGAATGTAAAATTCTTTTATTGCCTATTGTTTGTTTTCGGTCTTGGCCTCACTGCCTGCTCCGACGGAGAGGACGGTATTGACGGTATTGACGGTATTGACGGCGAACAGGGGCCACAGGGTCCGCAGGGACCTGCAGGGGAGTCGGGAAATGCCAACGTACTGCTCTATGAATTTGGCTCATATACCTTTACGGACGAATTGAATTTACAGTTGACCGTGTCCCAGGAAACCGTGGACAACAGTATGATTCTCGTGTATTACAATCCTGGAAACGAAGTGCCAACTGCTTGGTTCCCTTCTCCAGGTCTCGGATCGAATGGCCATTACATGACCCGATATTTTATCTATCGACTCAATTCCGAAGAATATAGATTGGGTATAAGGGTCCTTACGCCTGATGGTTCCCTACCCTATGGAATCCCTTTGACCTTTAGAAAGATCAAGGTTGTTTTTGCGGAGGCTTCAACCGTACTGGCAGCACAGGCGGAAGGGCAACTGGAATTGGGGGATTACCAGCAGGTCAAAGAGTTTTATGGGTTGGTGGATTGAGTCAAATATACCAAGATTAGATAACCAAACGTGGGCGCTTTTCCCTTATAGGAAATACGCCCATCCCATTTATACTTTGGTATCGATCGAAGACAATTTCCACAGAGGTAAAACCGATACCCCCCTTTTTTCCCGCCTCGGTACAAAAAACAAACAATAATTCCAGTACCAACGCAAAGACCCCGATACAAACCCAGATTTTAGCATGTGAAATTTTAGGGCTTGGGGAACATGGACAGAAGTTCCATCACTACCCCTATATCCTCCTCTTGATAGATATTGTACAGATCATCTTCGTCGATGAAGGATTCTTCACAAAGTACAGCAAGACAAATATAGCTGTGGGCATCTTTGGCCAGAAGCGCTGAGGAATCCCCCAATCGATTCCGGTTGGTCGAACAGATCGGGTTCTCACAAAATTCAAACCTTTGATAGCAGGTACAGGGTGGCAATTCCACCCTTTGGGGGAACAACAATCCCAATGTGATCTTGTCGAATACGGCTCGATTGCGGTCCAACACCTTCCAGTCCCAGTACTCCTCAAATTCTTTGATCAGCTCATAAGACCAATTTATGTTTTGATTTGAGGACACGTATTTAAAGGGCAGTGAACTTTTAAAAAAATTCAGTTCCATGGCCGTGAAGGGGTACAGTTCGGCCACACATTCCTGAATGAACAACAGTTCTTCAATCTCTTGCCGATCGGCCCATTCGTTCGATTCGTTCCATTCATCCATTGGCTCCATATTCTGCAAGTCAATGAAGTTGAAGTTGATATCGCCCCTTTATGTGCCGATTGTAATAACTCCCAAAAGAATTGGCGTTTTTGAAGCCCTCCCATTCCTCCATGGGCATCCCTTGGTGCAGGTACCTTTGGGAATCCGTGGCCAATACCATAAACCCATACCCATCACCACAACTGTGATAGCTGGCCGTTCGAATCCAGGAACTCCGGGAGGTGTCGACCCGATCATTGATGGGAAAAGCGGCCTGCTCTACCCTGAGAAGCCCTTCCCCATATGAAGGAAAACTTGAGGGAAGTTGGGAGCAATCCATGCCTGCACAAGAAATTGAAATGCCCAATAATAGGCACCAATACGCGTGTTTTAGGGACAGGATGGAATTGAAATATGACATCTAAACCAGGTGTTGGATAAAAGGGTCAAACAAGTTAAGGTTTTTTACCAAGTCAATTGGAATTTACAAAGTGTCCAAAATCAAAATAGAGAATCTACCGGTAGTGGAATGTTTTGTCGTCCTATGGGTTCGGGACACTTTGGTCTGTTTTGGGGCTCCATTTATGGTTCAACCAAAAAGGAATCAATACATTATATCATTCCATATATACAAAAATCTCATCCAAATATATAAAGCGGTCAAAATCTTGATTCGGGTTGTCCTAGTTTTGGAACTAAGTGAAAAAAATGTTCCAACAAAAAAAACTATAACATGAATGTAAAATTCTTTTATTGCCTATTGATTGTTTTCAGCCTTTGCTTCACCGCCTGCTCCGATGGTGAAGACGGAATCGATGGTGTTGATGGTATTGACGGAATAGATGGTGTTGATGGTGTTGACGGAATGGATGGGGCACAAGGTCCGCAGGGACCTGCCGGCTCGGCCAATGTCATCTACAGCAATTGGTTGTCCTTTCAACAGGCGCAACGGGATACCCTTGTCGATGGGAGCAACCTAAAAGTTAATCATATTCCTGCTCCAACACTGACACAGAACCATATTGACCGTGGGGCCATTTTGGTGTATTGGCGCTATCTGAACACTGTAATCCAATTGCCCTACACCTCGGATGCAGGCTCTGGCTCTGGTCCAGATAAAACCAGTACTATAAGTTTTATACCCAAACCAGGGAAGCTCTATATCACCCGATATACCCATGACAATACCGCTTCCGTTGGATTTGGAACTATAAACTTTCGTTATATAATCATCCCAGGGGGGATGCAGGGCAGTTTGGAGAACATTGATCTTAATGATTTTGAGGCCGTAAAAGCGGCACTGAATCTTTAGGATTTCGCCAAGGTCATTGGAATGAGCCCCTTTTTGAATCGGGCCGATGCCAGCCTTTAACGGAATCCTTTGCACAAAACATGAAGTGCCGACCTCCCTTTTTGTGTTCACGTTCCATTAATTTGATTTATATTGGTCCATGGGCATGGCATGGCAAACGGTTATAGGCACTCCAGGGTCCAAGCAGTCATGAAAAGAAAAAGGAAAATCCAGGAGGAACTCCTCAATACACTTCTAAATTCCAAGCTGGAAGAGCTTTCAGAGGCTGAAAGGGACAAACACATAGTTTTTTTTCTGGATGAAATAAAAAGCATGCGGGATGAAATAAATTGGAGGGTAAAAATGGCCTATACCGGAAGCTTGATATTCTTGAGTGCCATCACCTTCACCATATCGATTTTTTTTCAAGAGGAAGGTTATGCGCTGACCCAGATGAGGGACAATCCCGACTCCTTTACCATTGTCACCATGATAGCGGTTTTGGCCGTTTCAGCATGGGCAGGGGTCCAGAATGCCAACCATCTTATCGAAAAACGGATAGAACTATATAGCCTGGAATTGATAAAGGCCGTAAAACTTCTTTCCAAACACCCGCACGCATCCTGGCTCGGTTTTCTATATGGAAATTCCTTCTTCAAAAACAAAATCAAGACATCCATAGCAAAATATCTGAATGCTTCAATTGGGTTCTTTATTTATTTCCTGCCCAACTTGGTGGCCATTTCCCTGCTTTGGTTCCTCTATCAGAACGGAAAGGTGGAGGATTATATATTCTGGGTGGCCCTGGTCACATTTTTCGTTGTCGTGGCTGCGGGAAGCACCTTCATGTTCTTCCTCTACGTGCACAAGGTCAATGCGAAATTTACCGACTTCTACAATGAAGAGATGCGGTCCTATTTTCAACAAACCAATGAAGAACTGATAAAATCCAGGGAGACGACAGAAAAGGGAGACCTAATGGACGTTTAATCCTTCAACACTTCCCCGACCAATAAATGGTTGTCGGATATGATCCCGTCCGCACCAAGATTGATGGCCTTTGCAATCTTTTTCTTCTCGTTCAAGGTGAATACACAAACGGTCAAGTTTTTTTGGTGCAATTCCTCGGCTTTGGACCTATTTAGGTACAAATAATACAAATTCACGGACCTGACGCCCTCCAAGGGGGCAAAATATCCAAACCTCAAACTTCTGTCAAAGTATATCGGAAGTATATTGGACCAACCAAACACCAATTGGTGGCATGGAATATCGGAACGTTTTTGCAGTATCTCCTTAAGGTATGTGGTTTCAAAGGATTGGACAATGACCCAGTCCCCGGCATTGTTGTCATCAATGCATTCCAATACCCTTTGGACCAGCTTCCCATAAATCCCTTTTTTGGGCCATTTGAGTTCAATCAATACTTTGGACCTTCCATTGACCAATTTGAGAACCTGGTCAAGGGTCGGGATTCTTTCATGCCCTTGGGCCCCGGCAAACGAATGGGCCACGTTCAGGGACTTGATCTCATCATAGTTTAGATTGCCGACCTCCGCATCCCTTCCCGTGGTCCTTTTAAAGTTGGAATCATGGACCACTATGATCGAATCATCCTTGGACAGGTGGACATCCAGTTCGATCATTTGGGCATTTTCATCCAGGGCCCTTTGGAAGGCTGACATGGTGTTTTCAGGTAAGGTTTGCGAGGAACCCCGATGGGCAATGGCCACAACATCCCTGGCCAACGGTTTTTTTGGTGTACTGTCCTGCAATGAAAAGTTGATATAGGGAATCAGCACGGTCAAAACAAGAAAAAACACCAAAGTCAAAGTCATGCCCAAGAAGATTTTTTTTAAAACTTTCATTCCAATTTAACAAATTAGGGATAGGTGCAAATTGCAACGACAACAAATCTAGTTATAT
>CALDPL010000440.1 GCA_937911965.1 uncultured Allomuricauda sp.
CCATCGACTGGACGTAGAGCTTGTCGTCGCCGCGCGGGCCGGTCTGCTCGGTATAGACGGCCCAGACATGGCCGTGCGCCATGCCGTTCCACCCACTGCCGAGATCGAAGTGCAGGCCGGGCATCATGCCTTCGGCTTGCGGGAGGCGTGCCGTGCCCGATGCTTCGACGGGGCCGCTTGCCGTGGCATGCGCAGCGCCGTGCCCCATCGCGGCGTGGTCGACCTCTTCGGCCGGCATCGGGTGCGCGTGGTGCGCGCCATGGTCCTGCGCGTAGCCGGGGGAAGCCCATACGGCCGGCAGCGCGGCGGCGGCAAGCAGGGCGCCGCAGGTCGGGATCGTCCCGACGAACGCGGCGCACCCCTCCCTCGCCGCCCGGTGGAACTGCGCATCCACGGAGTCGGCGGCACGCCACCCGAGGAGATTCTCGACGTCCCCTTGACCACCTTGGTGGAAAAGATGTGTCACAACCCTGCGATCCTCTTCGATATCGACCGACGCGGATTCGTCAGGGAAGGCCATTATGCAGATCTTGTGGAGGTGGCCAGAGGGGTCCAAAACCGGGTGGAACGATCCAATATCCTGTACAAATGTGGCTGGTCCCCCTTTGAAGGGACCACTTTTGAATCCCAGGTGATCCGTACCTTCGTCAATGGGCACCTGGCCTATGACCGTGGGGTGTTTTCCGGGGAAAAGAAAGCGATGAGGTTGAATTTCAATCGATAAAAATGAAAAAAACAGTAGTTGTCTTGGGGTTTTTAATGCTTCTTGCCTGTGCGGAAAAAGTAGTGGACAAACCCAAGAACTTGATTCCCAAGGATAAAATGATCGATATCCTACACGATTTGGCCCTGCTCAATGCCACCAGGACCACAATAGGTGCGAGAATGGACGATATCGGAATCGAAACCATGGAATTTCTCTACGACAGATACCAGATCGACAGCCTGCAATTTGCACAGAGCGATCTGTACTATGCCTCCATGCCCCTGGAATACCAGGCCATCTATACCGCCGTGGAAGCCCGTTTGGACGAGCGGGTGAAGATCATTGAAGAGGCCGCTGAAAAAAGAAGCGACAGCATTCGAAAGGCCACGGAAAAGCGGCAGGATTCCATAAACAGATCCAAAAAAGGGGATTCCCTTATCGCAAAGCCCTGAACTTGGTGCAGGAGGATTGTATCTCAGGTTCCAGGCCCTGGAGATCGAGCCCGAGTTCCCGTTTTATTTTTTGGCTGTCGTACATTTCCCTTTGCCGCATTCCCCGGACCAGGGCCTTGGTCAGCCTTCTTCTGCTCCCCGTTAGGGCAGCGAGGAGCCAATCCAGGCGCCAAATACATTCCAGGACCGGGAATGGGAGTTCCTTTGAAGGGGGTGACACCTCAAGGCCTTGGGCCACTTTTTGAAGCAGTTCCCGATAGGTCAAGTTTTCACCAACAACTATGAAACGTTCGGATTTCTGGGGGGATTCCATGGCTGCAATTGCGGCATCCACCAGATCGTTGACCCCCACAAAGCCGGTTCCCCCGGGAATATGGTAGTTCCTCTCCTTTGCCGCACGGCTGAAAATGGAACCACTGCCCTGGTCCCAAAACCCTGGACCGAGGACCACTCCCGGGTTCAGGATCACCACCGACAACCCTTCCTGGGAGGCCCGCCACACCTCGAGTTCCCCTTCGTATTTGCTCAGTCCGTAGCCGGTGACATTGCTGTCGTTCCACTGGTTTTCCTCATCGGCCATTTCCCCTTTTTTGCTGGGGCCGATGGCAGAAATGGAACTCAGGTGGCAGAGTTTGTCCACCCGGTGCTTCAGGCAGAGGTGGGTCAGGTTTGCCGTTCCCTCCACATTGACCTTGTGGAGTTGTTTTTTGTCCTTTGGATCAAAGGAAATCATCCCTGCGGCATGGTAGACTTTTTTTACGCCCTTGAAACAGGGCTCCATACTGCCGATATCGGTGATATCGGCCTCTACCCAGTCCACGCGGTCCATCAAGGAGACGGCATGGGGGGAATAATAGGCAAAGACCTTGGATACCCGCTCCAGGGACTCCCTGTTTCTGTATATGGCCCGAACGGATTCCCCTTTTTCCAACAAACGGTAGAGGAGGTGGGAACCGATCAAGCCTGTGCTTCCCGTGATCAAAACCATGGGGCAAAAGTACCTATTTGGACGGGATTTTATCCAGTGAAAGGGAAGTTCACTTTATATTTGCAACTATTCTTAAAACACCGTGATGATCAAGAATTTTGTTGAGGAGCTGCAATGGAGGGGCATGTTGCACGATCTGATGCCCGGGACCGAGGAACATCTTTTGGAGGGGATGCGTTCCGCCTATGTGGGAATCGACCCCACGGCGGACTCCCTGCATATCGGACATTTGGTGGGGGTGATGATGCTCAGGCATTTCCAAATGGCAGGTCACAAACCCTATGCGCTCATCGGGGGGGCCACCGGAATGATCGGGGACCCTTCGGGCAAATCCACGGAACGGAATCTCCTGGACGAGGACACCCTAAGGCACAACCAACAGGCAATCAAGGGACAGTTGGCCCGTTTTTTGGATTTTGAGGGGGAGGGTGAAAATGCAGCGGTATTGGTGAACAATTACGACTGGATGAAGGATTTTGGCTTTTTGGACTTTATCCGGGATGTCGGAAAGCACATCACGGTCAATTATATGATGGGCAAGGATTCGGTGAAGAAGCGGCTCAGTTCGGATGCCAAGGAAGGGATGTCCTTTACGGAGTTCACCTACCAATTGGTACAGGGCTATGATTTTCTCCACCTCTATAGGACCCATGGATGCAGCCTGCAGATGGGGGGCAGTGACCAATGGGGCAATATCACCACAGGTACGGAATTGATCCGCAGGATCGGTGGCGGCAAGGGCTATGCCCTGACCTGTCCCCTGATCACCAAGGCCGATGGGACCAAGTTCGGAAAGAGCGAAGGCGGCAATGTCTGGTTGGATGCCGAACGTACCTCCCCCTATAAATTCTACCAATACTGGCTGAACACCTCGGACGAGGATGCCGAAAAATACATCAAGATCTTTACCTTTTTGGACCGAGGGGAGATCGGGGATCTGGTGGCTGCCCACCGGGAAAGCCCCCATCT
>CALDPL010000441.1 GCA_937911965.1 uncultured Allomuricauda sp.
GGTTTGCATATATGCAGAAGCCGAAGTATTGTGTGAGCCTGAAAGCATAAAAACAGCTGTCCAAGCTTTTACAGAAACACCCGTGGTTAAACGCCCACAAGAAAGAGTAATAGTGTAGGTTTCATGCGGATTGTCGCCAATGGCTTTTTCTACTTTTTTAAGGGCTTCTTCATTGGCTTCTTCTTCATCACCGTCACCTGCCACATTTACAATATCAAATTGACCAAAAACAGGGTGCGTTTTCAGCATGGCACTCAATGCTTTGGCTTCCTTTACACCTGGCACCATCCAAAGCGAATGCCTGAAATTATCACGATATTCTTCTGTAGAATAGGGGTAATTACTCTCAGAATCGGATTTACAAATGAGGTTTAGGAATGAAAACACGTCTTTCTCATGGAGAAAACTTCCTGTTTCGTTCACTCTAAAAAACTCACGGAAATTGAACGCTACTTCTTCATCAATATAGCCGTGTAAGAGTTTCCCAAGGTCGTAAGTGGTATCTATGGGCCGGAGCATGGCCTCCTCGGTCACCTGCCCAAAACCTTCCCATTCATCCTGCATAAAGGGGGTGATCCGGGTGCGTTCTATCTTTTTGGAATCCAATAGATCTTCTTCCAGGACCCTTCTGTATTCGTCCTCCAGTTTCTGTACATGGTCCTCGTCGATGATTCCTTCGGCGATCAGTTTGGCCGCATAGATGTCCCTGGGATTTTTGTGCTTGTCGATGAGCTTGTACAGCAAGGGCTGGGTAAACTTGGGCTCATCCCCTTCGTTGTGTCCGTACTTTCGATAGCCCAACAGATCCAGGAAAATATCCCGGTTGTACCTCATCCGGTATTCCAGGGCGAATATCGCGGCATGTACCACGGCCTCGGCATCATCGGAATTGACGTGCAATACGGGGGACAGGGTGACCTTGGCCACATCCGTGCAGTAGGTTGAGGACCTCGCATCCATATAGTTGGTGGTGAACCCGATCTGGTTGTTCACCACGATATGGATGGTCCCCCCGGTGGTATATCCATCGAGCCGGGCCATCTGTATGACCTCGTATACAATGCCCTGGGCGGCAAAGGCCGCATCCCCGTGCACCAGGATGGGGAGCACCTCGGCGATCCCGTCCTGATAGTCCCGGTCCTGTTTGGCCCGGGTAATGCCCTCCACAATGGAATTGACCGTCTCCAAGTGGGAGGGGTTGGGTGCAATGTTCATATTGACCACCTTCCCGGAATCCGTTTCCCGTCTAGAGGTCCAACCCAGGTGATATTTCACATCTCCGTCAAAGATGGCCTCCTCGTAGTCCTTTCCGTCAAATTCACTGAAGATTTCCATGGGGGACTTTCCGAAGATATTGGTCAGTACATTGAGTCTCCCGCGGTGTGCCATTCCCATGACGAACTGCTTCACCCCCTTGTCGGCGGCCTTTTCGATGATGGCGTCAAGGGCCGGGATCAGGGATTCCCCCCCTTCAAGGGAAAAGCGTTTCTGCCCCACGTATTTGGTGTGGAGGAAGCTTTCAAAGGTGACCGCCTCATTGAGTTTCTTGAGGATTAATTTCTTTTCGTCCGCACTGAAATTGGGACGGTTGTCATTCTCATTGAGCCATTGCTGGGTCCATTCTATGCGTTCCGGCGTACGCATATACATATATTCCACCCCTATGGCATCGCAGTACATCCGGTTCAAGGTGGCCAGGATCTCCCGCAAGGGGGCCGATTCCAGGCCGATGATCTTACCGGCATCGAAGACGGTGTCCAGATCGGCCTCCGAGAGTCCAAAATTTTCCAGGGCCAAGGTCGGTTCGTACTGGCGGCGGTCCCGCACCGGGTTGGTCTTTGTGAACAGGTGCCCGCGGGAACGGTAGCCGTTGATCAATTGGTAGACCTGGAACTCCTTGAGCAGCGACTCCGACATTTCGGGCCGTTGTGCTCCGGGGGCAGGGGCAGTTGAACCGTTTACGGATTCGATTCCCATTTCCTCAAGGGAACTTTCCATCCCAAAATCAAAGCCCTGAAAAAAAGCCCTCCAACTGGGCTCTATGCTATCTGGACTTTGCAGATATTTTTCGTACAGCTCCGCAAAAAATGAGGTGTGCGCAGCATTTAAAAATGAATATTTGTCCATTCTTCCTATTTCTCCAAAATACACTGGAAAATTTCATCAAAAATACAAGTTTTATCCCGTATAAATAAGGGTATGGTTTAAATAATTGACCCAAAAACACAACGGTTGGGGAATTGTTGTCTAAAAGCCATTTCGCCCACTTTTTTTTCCCAAAAACTCCTCTTCGATCAAAAAAACCATAAATTGGATGACTGAAATATACCGACCGACCATGACCCAATTGAAAAACCGTTACCTCTCCCTGGATGTCTTCAGGGGGTTAGATGTCGCCCTGATGATCGTAGTGAACACCCCCGGTTCCTGGGCCACTACCTACCGCCCCCTGCTTCATGCCGAATGGCACGGCTTCACCCTTACCGACCTGGTATTTCCCACATTTCTCTTTGTGGTTGGGAACTCCATGAGTTTCAGCATGAAGAAATACGAATCCCAGGGCAATGGTCCCTTCTTTAAAAAGGTGTTCAAACGGACCTTTCTGATCTTTATGTTGGGCTTTTTGATCTACTGGTTTCCCTTTTTTGAGGATGGAAAGCTCGAACCGCTGTCCGAGACCCGGATCTTTGGGGTACTGCAGCGGATCGCCCTATGTTATATGATCGCA
>CALDPL010000442.1 GCA_937911965.1 uncultured Allomuricauda sp.
GAAGTGCGACTACGACGTCGAGAAGGCGCAGACGGGCATCGTCTACATCGATGAAATCGACAAGATCGCCCGTAAGAGCGACAATCCCTCCATCACCCGGGACGTATCCGGGGAGGGGGTGCAACAGGGCCTTTTGAAACTTCTGGAGGGCACCGTGGTCAATGTTCCGCCCAAGGGAGGACGAAAACATCCGGACCAAAAATTCATCGAGGTGAACACCGAGAACATCCTTTTTGTGGCCGGAGGGGCCTTCGACGGGATCGAACGCATCATCTCCAAGCGATTGAACCTACAGGCCGTCGGGTATTCGGCCTCCAGGGAAGAATCCAGATTGGACAACGACAACATTTTGCAGTACATCATTCCAAAGGACCTCAAGGAGTTTGGCCTGATTCCCGAAATTATAGGCAGGCTCCCCGTGTTGACCCATATGAACCCCTTGGACACCAAGGCGCTCAGGGCCATTTTGACCGAGCCCAGGAACGCCATAATCAAACAGTACGAAAAGTTGTTTGAAATGGACGGGGTCAGTTTCACGATCACGGAACAGGCCTTGGATTATCTGGTGGAAAAAGCCGTGGAATACAAGCTGGGGGCCAGGGGACTGCGCTCGCTCTGCGAAGCGGTCTTCACGGACGCCATGTTCAGCCTGCCCAGCAGCGATGAAACGGAGTTCAAGGTCACCAAGGCCTATGCCGAGGAGAAACTCTCCTTCGAGACGATCAAAAAGTTGAAGGCGGTTTCCTAAAAAGAGCTAGACCGCCTTTTTGGTGACGGATTCCAAGAGTCCCAGACAGATTTCAGAAATTATCTTTTCATCGGAGTAAAGCCCATGGCCAAAGTTTTCGGCCAGTTCCAGGGACAGTCCCATTTTTTGCCTCCAGGCCCAAGAGGGCAATTGGGCATCGTGCTCCCCATAGATGAGGTTCAATTGGGTGTCAGGTACCTCTTGCTCCCCTTCCAGGTACAGGGAGGAGACAGCGGTCAGGGATTTTGCGGGCAGTCCTGCCAAGACGGCCCTATACCCAATGGTACCCCCTATTCCAAAGGCCAGGTAATGGGCCGGTTCGGTTTCCTTTTTCAACAATTGGGCCACTGCGGTATCAATGCCTCCTTCCCCAAAGGCCTTGAGGATGTTCTCCTCGGTATTCAAGGGCTCGTCCACCCCGCCCAGATGTTGGCTATCGTAAAATACAATGTCGTAGTACTGTTGAAGGTAGCCAAAATACGAGGCGATCCAAAGTCCCTTTTTGGCCCCCCACATATCCGATAGGACCACAAGTTTTTCTGTCATTTTAAATGGTTTTGTGTTTAAAATAATTTGATGGGGGAATCTCATCAATAAACGGGACATATCCGTTTTTATTGGTTCAAATCAAATTAATTTACGATTAAGGGTCAAATTTACGAAAACGTTTTCGTAAAATGGACCTTGAACCCAAAAATTGACAGGACATCGAACTATTCCCCGTTGATCTGGAGCAGTTCGTCGATATAGGTCCGCTCATTGGAGAGCCGCGGAATCTTGTGTTGCCCCCCGAGTTTGTTCTTCGATTTGAGCCAGTCGTGGAAGAGGTTTTTCCGTGCCAGGTGTATTTTGGGCATCCTCAGGGTGATGTTGTTGTACCGCTTGGCCTCATAATCCGAATTCAGGGATTTCAGGGCATTGTCCAAAAACTCGGTGAAATAGAAAATGTCCTCAGGGGCCTTCCTGAACTCGATGATCCATTCATGTCCCCCTTTCTCCTTTCCACTCATAAAGATGGGGGCCGCGGTATAATCCATGATCTGGGAATCGGTCTTGAGGCAGACCTGCCGAAGGGCCTCCTCGGCGTTCTCAATGATCAATTCCTCCCCGAACACATTGATGTGGTGTTTGGTGCGGCCGGTGATCTTGATCCTATAGGGATCCAGATTGGTAAAGCGTATGGTATCCCCGATCTTATAGCGCCAAAGGCCCGCATTGGTGGTGATCACCATGGCGTAGTTCACCCCAAGCTGTACTTCCCAAAGGGGAATGGCCCCATCGGCATCCCCGTCCACCGGAATGAATTCATAGAAAATCCCATAATCAAGCATCAACAGCAACTCGTCGGAATCGTTGCGGTCCTGTATGCCAAAGAAGCCTTCCGAGGCGTTGTAGGTCTCGTAAAAATTGAACCGTTTTCGGGGCAGGAGCTTTTTGTACTGGTTCC
>CALDPL010000443.1 GCA_937911965.1 uncultured Allomuricauda sp.
TCGGTTGGTCTTATAGCTTACCGTGGCATACTTGTCCGCCCTGAGCTGGACCAGCTCGGCACACTCCATCCCAACGGGGGCCACGGGCATGGCCTCCCGTTCCAGGGCGAAGAGTTCCGAGGCGGTCCTCCCGGTCAATTGCTGGCGCGTCCCGTTGGTCCTCTCCAAGGATGCCGCCAACCAGTCCCGGGCCTCCCCCAGGGACCCGAACCTGTGCCTTGTGCCGAAGCTCTTGCGCCGCACCACCTCCACGGACCGCTCCACATGGCCCTTCTCGTTGCCCCGCCGTATATTGGTGAAACGGTGGGTGAAACCGTAATGCCCGCGCAATTGGAGCAGGGCCACGGTGGGCTCCTTCCCCTTGCCCGTGAAGCGGGCCACGGCCACGCGCATGTTGTCGTATACCATCTCGTGGTATACGGCACCGGTGTGGGAGAAAAAGGCCGTGTGGGCCTCCAAAAAGGCCAGGGTGTCCTGCCGGTTGAACACCAGGGCGAAGCGGTAGTTGCTGTGGGCACTGGTGAAGACCGCCAGGTAATACCGGCCCAATGTCCCGCCGATCTCCAGTTGGACCTCCCCCCAATCGAACTCACATACCGATCCGGGTCCATACTGTTGGCGTACAAAGGCCTCCCTGGCCCTTCCCTGGCCCTTCTGGGAACTTATGTAATTGCAGACCGTGGTATAGCCCACCTCGAGGCCCTCGCCGCGTAACCGATCATGGATGTCGCGGTTCTTGAGGACCTGCTTGCGAAGGCCCTGTTGGCGCTTCTTCTCGTTCTCCCCGAGCAACGCATCGATTCGCTCCACGACCTCGGGGGTGAGCCTTGTCCTGGAACGCCCGGAGGCATCGTACGTGGGACGGTGGCAAAGATGGTCGGACAGGACCGTGCCCGAGGGGTTCGACGAAAGATCCGCCTCGAAACCACAGACATACTTCCTCACGGTCTTACGGCTGATGCCAAGCTCACGGGAAATGGTACGTTGGCTCTTTCCCTCGCGGTGGCTCTTAAGAATAATTTCTTGTTTTGTATACATACTTATCATGTTCAGGACGATATTTCTATCGGCCAAGGTTAGTAATAAGTGGTATACTTTTCAATTGAAATGTGGGGTACTATTAATTAATATAAACAGAATACGGCCAAAAGGGCAATCAAAAAGAGGTAAGGGTCTTTCAGGTATTTTGAAGTGTTGAAAACAAAAAATAAGGGAATTCAATAAAAGTAAATTTGTACCATAGGTTATAATCTTTTGAGAAGAATATCTTCATAACCGGTGGGGCTCATCGCATCTGTCACCTTAAATTGAAAGAGTTGCAAGCTGTCCTTTGATTGGAATTTAACCTCCACCCTGTTTGATTCCCGGTCATTCCCTACATTCCAATTCCTGGTAACAAAAAGAGCGTTGTCATTTACAGTGTAAGACATAGTATATAATTCAGGATCGGAGGCAAACTTGAGTTCAATGGTATGTCCATCTTTAATAGTAATCGTCATACAGGACGCACAGGGTGCAACTTCTTCCCAAGCTCCCAACAAGGAATTGACCAATTTCTGCTCATTGGAAGAATCATCCCCAGAACATGAGAGAGCCCAGAACACCAATAATGGCATTATTACCATAAAGAATGGCCTGTTCGTATTCATAAGATAAGAGCGGTATTGCATAATTAATGCTATGAATTTGATCGGGTCAGTTGTATATTGATGGTTTGTACCGGTTTAGGTTGCGTCCATTGTCCAGGGATTACAGGTGATGTCTTCACGACCACAAGTTGATTTAAATATCCTGAGTCCGAACAATGAATTTCAAAAATCCAGACTCTTTCCTGCTTTCGGCCGTGGTATTGAAGCTGTGCTCTGTGGCAGCTCAAGATAGCCGACCCATGGCAATTATACCCATTGCACCCCTGATTTCTACTTGGAGAGGATCGTATTGGATTCCTTAGCAAAAGAAGAGTTGGGTCAAATCCACATATTGGAAGCGGTAAGTGGATCACTATTTCCTTTTCTATGGTATCTTTGTCCAATACTTTGCACATAAAGGGTTGTTTTGGAATTGTTTATGTATTGAGATATATAGTTGTATAGTCCTTTTTCGATTCAAATAAATGTTTATAAATCGGAGCGTAAAACCAACTGATGCCGATAGGCTCGGTGGGATGTAAGCGACAAAGGCAGTAATTGACCTTGGCCTAAAATGTATCGACGGATTGTTTCCGGTGATGCTTCACCTATTAAACAAACGAAGAAACCGTTTGGCCAAAGTAAACGCTGGTACCAATAATATTGACGTAATGTGGTATGATGTAACAATCCTGACCGGTGTGTGGATTCTTGTTTTGACCTACGGACAATTTGGGAAACGGACAACCTTGGAATGTAACGAATGGGAAAATGGATGTGGTCAATATCACTCTCGAAAACTTCCATTTTAAAATCCGGATTATCGGCCATGGATTGAAAAGTGAATTTTAAAATCATCATTTAACTGACCGACCAAGATATTTCCACGATACTTGGCACCTAAGATTAAATGACATTTTAAATGGTGTTTTGAACGATTTGTACTGATGTACTGTGACTTTTTGGACATACACAGCAGATATTATGTGAGCCGTTTTTACCCGAATACGGAATGTTTCACAAAATATTTGCGGTTCTGTAAAATAATGGCATCGGACGGATCAAAATTGTTGTAAAAAAAAACCTGGTAAACATAGTGCTTACCAGGCAATTTACGTGACCGCGGAAGGATTCGAACCCTCAACCCTCAGAGCCGAAATCTGATATTCTATCCAGTTGAACTACGCGGCCATTATTTCAGGAACCCAATTGTTCCTTAACTATATTCGAGATGGTCTTCCCATCGGCCTTTCCGGCCAATTCCTTGGATACCGTTCCCATTACCTTTCCCATATCCTGCATGCCCGTGGCACCCAGGGTCGCTATGGCCTTTTCCACTGCCATTGCAATTTCCTCCTCGGAAAGTTGTTCCGGCAAGAATTTCTCAATGATGGCCAATTGTGCCAATTCAGGCTCGGCAAGGTCTTCCCTACCCTGTTGCCTATAGATCTCGGCAGAGTCCCTGCGCTGTTTTACAAGCTTCTGTACCAACTTGATCTCATCTTCCCCACTGAGGGCCGCTGCGGCCCCCTTATCGGTCTGGGCCAGCAATAGGGCGGATTTGATGGCACGCAGGGATTCCAAGGCCACAGTGTCCTTGGCCCTCATGGCCACCTTTAATTCATCCATTACCTTTTCTTGAAGACCCATTTGCTTTTTAATTGGGCTGCGAAGTTAAAAAATAAACCCGAAAGTAACTAAACTTTCGGGCCTATGTACCCATTAAAAATGGATGGTGGTTTAAACACTACTAATCAACATTATCGTGCAGGAAGGAATTGTTGGAACGCAATTGGAGATCGTCGTTGCTGTCCTCTCCCAAGGTGGTCCTTGAAACCTTTTGTTCCTTGGGAACCTCATTGAGATCCACCCCTTGGCGCTTGTAGGCCGGTTGTTTTTCGATCTCATCGATGCTGTTCCTGTTGTTGTGGAACTTGTAATTGAAATTCTTCAACTTTCTTCTCCGTTCATCCGCCCTGTCCTTCAAAAGCTCGGAAATGGAACTGTTGAAGGGATCTGGTTCGCCCTTGGGTTCCTCCCTGGCCTGGGAAGCCTCCACTTCCAGGGTCTTCTTTTCAAAGACCAGTTCGTTTTCCTTCAATTTGGGCTCATGGGTCTCGGCCAGGGACTTGGCCCCGGTCAATTGGCTTTCCAGTTCCATGTATTCCTCCAAATTGTATCGGGTCTCCCCTTGTTTGTTGTATTCCAATACGGGGCTCACTTCCACATATTCATTGACCTTGAGGTCCCCGATACCGTCGTCCAGGTTGAAGGTCACCGTATGCTCCGCTTCCTCCTCAATTTCCTCTTGCTGGGCCAGGGGCATATCAAAGCTCAGACTGAACTGGTCTTCCCCTGCCTTTGGAGCGACCACCTTGGGTTCCACGACTTCGATATTGTCCAGGATCTCCTTGGCCTCCACGATGATAAATTCCTCATCGTTATACTCGGGTACCACTTCCTCGTAGAACACATTGAAATTCCTTAGGTATTGGGTGGTGGGAATCAATTCGTCCTTCCCGGCCTTGGCCCGGGGAAGTTCGTCCTCCTTCGCTTCCTCCAGGTCCAGGGTATGGGTCACCCGGTCGGTTTTGGGCTCGGGCCGGACCTCCGTGGCCCCCTGTACCTTGATCTCCTGTACAGCGGTCGCCTCGGGGCTCAGTTCCTGTTGTGCGGTCTGTTCCTCTTCCAGGGTATAGAACACCTTCTTGGACTCGGTATTCACGATATGGTCCTGTTGGTCCACATTGAAACCGGTGGCGATCACGGTCACCGCAATGGCCTCTCCGAGTTCCTCATCCTCACCGACCCCCATGATTATGTTGGCACCGTGCCCGGCCTCGATCTGGATGTGATCGTTGATCTCCCCGATCTCGTCGATGGTGATCTCCCGGACCCCGGAAACGATCAAGAGCAGGACGTTCTTGGCCCCACTGATCTTATTGTCGTTCAACAAAGGGGAATCCAGGGCGTTCATGATGGCCTCGGTCGCCCTTGAAGAGCCGGAGGCCGCAGCGGAGCCCATGATGGCGGTCCCACTGTTGGACAATACGGTCTTGGCATCCCTGAGGTCTATGTTCTGGGTATAGTGGTGGGTAATCACCTCGGCTATTCCCCTGGCCGCAGTGGACAGGACCTCGTCCGCTTTTGAAAAGCCGGCCTTGAAGCCCAGGTTGCCGTACACCTCACGCAATTTATTGTTGTTGATCACGATCAGGGAGTCCACATTGGCACGTAGCTTTTCAATCCCCAATTGGGCCTGCTTGATGCGCATGGCCCCTTCGAACTGAAAGGGCATGGTGACGATCCCAACGGTCAAAATGTCCATTTCCTTGGCCACCTTGGCGATCACCGGTGCCGCACCCGTCCCGGTACCGCCGCCCATCCCCGCGGTGACGAACACGAGGTCGGCCCCGCCGAGAATCTCGGTGA
>CALDPL010000444.1 GCA_937911965.1 uncultured Allomuricauda sp.
GCCTTCCTCATCGGGCAGGGCATCGAGACGCTCTCGCTGCGCATGGAGCGGCACGTGGCCAACGCCCAGCGGGTCGCCGAGTTCCTCGAAGCTCATCCGCAAGTGGCCTGGGTCAACTATCCCGGCCTCGAGTCCAGCCCCTACCATGCCCTGGCCAAAGAGTACATGCCCGAAGGTCAGAGCGGAATCGTCACCTTTGGGGTCAAAGGGGGCTTCGAGGCCGCCAAAAAAGTTGTGGACAGCACCAAATTGTTTTCCATCCTGGTCAACATTGGGGACACCAAATCCCTGATCGTCCATCCGGCGAGCACCACCCACCAACAACTGCAGGACGACGAGCTGAAAGCCGCCGGGGTCGGTGGGGACCTGATTCGTCTTTCTGTGGGATTGGAGGATATCGAGGACCTCAAACAAGACCTGAAACAGGCCTTTGCCTCCCTGGCCTAGGAACAAAGAATTTCCCTAGCCCGAAAACGGAAGCCGTCCATTATACAGTTGGGCGGCTTTTTTTGTTTTCCTTTAGGAAGGCATTCCCTTAAAACGGGATTTTGCCCAATAGGGCCATTAAGGAAAAACAGAGTCTGTCGATGTTCCCAAAATCCTTGTGGTAAGAGGATATGTTGGACAATACGATTACGGCCCTTTGGTGGTCCACATCCACGGCCATGGAAGTGGAATATCCCCCAGTGCCCCCATTGTGCCAGTACCATTTTCCCCCCGCTCCCCTATCGAGGATGTACCAACCCAGGCCAATATCGACATTCCCACTGTCGGCAATGGTCTTTTCACGGGTCAGGGCCAGTTCCAAATTGGTGCTGTCGAACTGGGCCATGGCAAACTTCGCCAGATCTGAGGTATTGGAATAGATTCCCCCGGCCCCCAACAGGGCCCCTAGGTCCCAATTCGAGGTCGGGTCCCCATCCTGGTCCAGTCCTCCCACCAAGGCTTCGCCCACCTGCTCCCTTTGGGTGGTGGAATGACCCATGCCGTATTTTTGGAATATCTGCTGCTGAAGGAGCTCCTCATAGGAAGTATTGGAATACCTGATCAGAGTCTGGGCAATCAGACCTGCCCCAAGATTGGAGTAGGAACTTTTTTCACCCTTTTCATATACCAACTTCACCTTTTCCCTCAAGTACTTCTCCAATTTTTCGTTGTCGTATTTCCTGTAGGGGTTGCCGGGGTTCAACAGGGCCACGGTCTGGAAGTCCGAGGGAAGGCGGGGCAGGCCGGAACTGTGGTTGGCAAGTTCCTCAAAGGTGAAGTCCAGCCCCTTGTTGAAGGGAAACCCAAAATGTCCATTGATACTGTCCTTGAGGGACAGCTCCCCATCCATGACAAAATTCGCCAAGAGGGTGGCATTGAAAACCTTGGATATCGAACCCAACTCAAATACCCCATACTGGTTCTCAATGGGAAGCAGGGTGTCGTTTTCCCTCAAGATTCCATAGTGCTCCACCCGATCTCCCTGTACAAAGGCAAGGGACATCTGGAATTTTTCAGGAAAACCCTTGGTCCAGCTGTAAATCGAATCCGTAAATCCCAAAGGCAGGTCGCCACTTTCCAAACCGTTGATCGCAGCCTTAGTTGTTTTGTCCCCACCACACCCCATGGCGGCAAAAAGAAGGATTCCGATTGATAGGACCTTCCACTTGGTTCCCATTCTCTGGATTATCTCGAGCATATTGGACAGATTTTGAACTTCGCAAACACAAAAGACGATTTGGGGAAAAGCTTTGGGGGAAAGGCTCCTTCGAAGGAAAGCATTTTCCCTTGTTCAAAGAAATTGAAAAAACTGTACAAATTCGTAACTGTTCAGCCATTATTTTATGATTTCCCAAGTAACTGTTCAGCCATTATTTTTTGATTTCCCAAAAAAATAAATGCCCATTGGCT
>CALDPL010000445.1 GCA_937911965.1 uncultured Allomuricauda sp.
GGAACGCTTCCAGCCACCACGGACAGTTTGTTTGTCGTGGACCGGGAAGATAAATACCAGGGAATATTACAACTTACCACTCTGCTAACGCGAAAACGGGAGCTGACAGTAACGGAAGTCATGTCCCATGGCGTAGAAAGTATTCCTGCTTCGTTGCCTACCGTTGAGGTCGCCCAACGTTTCGAAAAAAGGGATTTAATTTTACGGGTAGAAAAGTTTGTTAGATTTTAACCAACTTATACTTTTCAATACTTACCGTTTGATCGTCATCAACATTGATTAGGTCAGTTGAAACGGCGGTCATTGCCAAAAAGGCGACAGCAAGTAACCCAAAAAAAACTTTTTTAGTGTTCATCGTAAAAGAGTTTTTGGTTAATAAATGAATTAATTCACAGACCGAATGTAGGAATTTATTCAAACCTATCCTACCTTTTATCGATAAAATTGGTTTTTAGACTTAAAAAACATTCATTTCATCGATTTTGCATCAGCTTGTAAATCCAGTTCTTGAATATAGGGGGGATTCAGATTTAAGAAACATTTAACTCGACCGAACGTGTGTTTTCATCGATAAAATGCAAGAATAGACGGACAGCGTCCTGCGGAATCAAAGACGGGACCTTTTCAGGCCATTCGATAAACAACCAGTGATCCCCATCCAGGTATTCCTCGAAACCCATATCGAGGGCCTCCATTTCATCCTCAAGGCGATAAAAATCAAAATGGTGGGCGACCAGGGAATCCTTTTGGTCCCGATATTCGTTTACCAGACCGAAAGTGGGGCTGTTGGCCCGATCATTGGCACCGAGTTCCTTTACCAGGGCCTTGATCAAAGTGGTCTTGCCCGCACCCATCTGCCCGTAAAAGCAGAGGGTCTTGGAGGGGACACTTGCAAGGATTTCCTTGGCCACCTCCTGGATCCGGTCCAATTGAAAGTTCCTTTTCAAATTGATATTGTTTTCTTTTTCATTTTGGTTCCAAAACCACAAAAGGGACGATCATCTCCTCCAGGGATACCCCCCCGTGTTGGTAGGTGTTCCTATAATAACTTACGTAGTGGTTGTAATTGTTGGGGTAGGCAAAGAACAGGTCGTTCTTGGCAAAAATATAGCAGCTGCTCAAATTTATGTTGGGCAAATGGATCTCCTGTGGCTTCTTGGTCGCCAAAACGTCCTTTTCCTCATAGGTAAGGCTTCTCCCGGTCTTATATCTGAGGTTCAAGCTGGTCTCCCGGTCGCCGATGACCTTGGAGGGTTGTTTGACGTTGATGGTACCGTGGTCCGTGGTCACTATGAGTTTCATGCCCAGGTTCTGGGCCTGTTGGATGATCTCCAAAAGAGGGGAGTTCATGAACCAGCTCAGGGTCAGGGAGCGATAGGCCTTGTCGTTGGAGGCCAATTCCTTGACCACGTCCATCTCCGTCTTGGAATGGGAGAGCATGTCCACGAAATTGTAGACCACCACCACCAGGTCATTGTCCTTCTGGGCCCTGAAATTCTGTGCCAATTGCTTGCCCTGTTTGAGATTGCTGATCTTGTGGTATTCCCAGCTGAGCTCCAGTCCCAGGCGTTTCAGCTGGGCCCCAAGGAATTCCGACTCAAACAGGTTTTTACCTCCTTGGTCCGTATCGTTCTTCCACCAATCGGGATGTTGCTTTTCCATCTCCAGGGGCATCAGCCCGGAGAAGATGGCGTTACGCGCGTATTGGGTGGCCGTGGGGAGAATACTGTAATAGGCGGATTCCTTCTTTTTCTTGTAATGGCTGCCAAGGTTCTTCTCAAAGGCCAACCATTGGTCGTACCGAAGGTTGTCTATGACCACCAGAAGGGTCTTGCCTTCCTGGAGTTCGGGCTGGATTCCCTTTCGGAACAGGGTATGGGACATCACCGGGGCATCCCCGCCCTTGAACCATTCCCTATAGTTCCTTTCCACAAATTTGGCAAACTGGGAATTGGCCTCCACTTTTTGGGATTCCAAAATCTCGAACATCCCGGAATCCTCGATCTGTTCGAGCTGTAGCTCCCAATATATCAATTTTTTATAGAGTTCCACCCATTCCTGATAGGTGTTCACCATGGACAAATCCATGGCGATCTTCCTGAATTCCTGTTGGTAATTGGCCGTGGTCTTTTCCGAGATCAAACGGGAATTGTCCAGGCTTTTCTTCAGGGAGAGCAACAGTTGGTTGGGATTGACCGGCTTGATAAGATAGTCGGCAATCTTGGATCCGATGGCCTCGTCCATGATGTATTCCTCCTCGCTCTTGGTGACCATCACCACCGGAATGGAAACATCGTATTTCTTGATTTCACTGAGGGTTTCAAGGCCCGAAATTCCCGGCATGTTCTCGTCCAAAAAGACGATGTCAAAAAATTGTTCCCTCAGTTCTTCCAGGGCATCCTGTCCGCTTTGGCTTGTGACCACCTCATAGCCCTTCCCCTGCAGAAACAGGATATGGGGCTTGAGAAGATCGATCTCATCATCCACCCAGAGAATGGTAATATTGTTCATAAAGTGTCCATATAGTGTTTATCTTTGTTGGACCAAAACTTCGATCCTTGGCCAAATCCAATAAACTTAACGTTTTCAACGACCCAATTTACGGTTTTATTGGAACTCCCAACGAACTAATTTTTAGCCTGATCTCCCATCCTTATTTTCAGAGGTTGAGAAGGATACACCAAATGGGGCTGTCGCATTTGGTGTATCCCGGGGCCCACCACACCCGCTTCCACCACGCCCTTGGCTGCATGCACTTGATGACCAAGGCCATTGAAGCCCTCAGGATGAAAGGGGTGGAAATCGAACCGGAGGAGGAGAATGGCCTGCTCTGTGCGATACTGCTCCACGATATCGGCCACGGCCCCTTTTCCCATGCCCTGGAGGGCATCCTGGTCCAAGGACGCTCCCATGAAAAGCTTTCCCTGGACTTCATGCAGGCCCTCAATGGGGAGTTTACAGGGCAATTGGACCTGGCCCTTTCCATATTTAAGGGAAAGTACAAAAAACCCTTTATGAACCAATTGGTCTCCAGCCAATTGGACATGGACCGTCTGGACTACCTCAAAAGGGACAGTTTCTATTCCGGGGTCACCGAGGGAAACATCAATTCCGAGCGGCTGATCTCCATGCTCCATGTGGTCGATGGCCAACTCGTGGTGGAGGAAAAGGGGATCTATGCCGTGGAAAAATTCTTGATGGCCCGAAGGTTCATGTACTGGCAGGTCTATCTGCACAAGACCGGATTGGTCGCCGAACAGCTTATGATCCGGGTCATACAACGCGCCAAATTGCTCCTGGGCCGAGGAGAGTCCCTTTCCGCAAGCAGGTCCCTGCTCTATTTTCTCGAAGGGCGGGATGAGTCCCATCCGGGAGAATGCCTGGAGACCTTCGCCCAATTGGACGACGTGGATATTTTGGCGGCCATAAAATCCTGGCAGTTCCATTCGGATTTTGTGCTCTCGAAAATGTGCCGGATGCTGTTGCAGCGGAACCTGCTCCACATCAAGATGAAAAAAAGGCCCGTGGATCCGCAAAAATTGAAGGAAAAGTTGGATGAGATCGCCCAAAAACACGAACTTTCCATTGAAGAAGCCTCCAACTTTGTGTTTAGTGGAACGATTGCGAACAAGGTGTACAGCGAAGAGCAGCAACCCATCAACATTCTGAAAAACAACGGAAAGATCGTCGATGTGCTCAAGGAGTCGGACCAACTCAGCTTAAAGGCACTTTCAAGTTCCGCGATCAAATATTACAGTTGCTATCCGAAGGAAGCCGTTTGACAAATTTTGTTACTTTTGCACCAATGAAATTTACCGCCACCCAAATTGCCGGAATCCTTGAGGGCGAAGTTGAGGGAAATCCTCAAATTGCCGTCCATAAATTGTCCAAGATCGAAGAGGGGGAGGAGGGGTCCCTGACCTTTCTGGCGAACCCAAAATACACCTCATATATATACTCCACAAAGGCGTCCATAACCATAGTGAACCGGGATTTCGTCCCTGAACAGGCCCTTTCGACCACCTTGATAAAGGTCGAGGATGCCTATAAGTCCTTTTCCAAATTATTGGAGTACTACAACCAGGTCAAAATGGATACCAAGACCGGAATCGAAGAACCGGTCTATATCTCTGAGAATGTGGTCCACGGGGACAATTTTTACCTCGGGGCCTTCTCCTATTTGGGAAAAAATGTGACGATCGGCAACAATGTGAAGATATGTCCCAATGTATATATAGGGGACAATGTGAAGATCGGGGACCATGTGGTGATCTACGCCGGGACCAAGGTCTATTCGGAATCCGTGATCGGCAACCATTGTGTGCTCCACGGCGGGGTCATAATCGGCTCCGACGGCTTTGGGTTCACCCCAAACGCCAATGGGGAGTACAGCAAGGTCCCACAGACCGGAAACGTGGTCCTGGAGGATCACGTGGATGTCGGGGCAGGGACCACCATCGACCGGGCCACCCTGGGCTCCACCATCCTCAGGAAAGGGGTGAAATTGGACAACCAGATCCAGATCGCCCACAATGTGGAAATCGGGGAGCATACGGCCATTGCGGCCCAGACCGGGATTGCCGGCTCCGCCAAGATCGGCAAGCACTGCCTGATCGTGGCGCAAGTGGGGATCAGCGGCAGCACACGTCTCGGCGACGGAGTCGTCGTGGGCGGGCAGGCCGGAATCGTCGGCCACATTACAAT
>CALDPL010000446.1 GCA_937911965.1 uncultured Allomuricauda sp.
ATAAAGGCCATCTTGGTGGTCTGTTCCAACATGACCTTGATTTCCTCCATGCTCTCCAGGGCGGCCTGCTCCCCCACATCGGGATTGGCCCCGGCCCCAAGGCCTTCGGTCAGGGACACCCCCAACTGGATCTTGTTGGGCACGGAACTGTTCTGCAGGGCCTGTGAATCCGTGTTGCAGATCACAAAGTCCACGCCGTTGATCCCGGCCTTGAACATGTGGTTGATGGCATTGCTGCCCCCCCCACCTACTCCGATCACCTTTATTACGTTGCTCTTGTTCTTGGGAAGATCAAAAGCGATGTTGTCAAATTCTGTGTTCTTGCTCATAACTGATGTGTTTCAATAATGGAATGTTATTCTGCATTGTCCAAAAAGTTCTTCAATTTTTCGGACCATTTGTCCAAAATGGATACCCTGGGGGATTCGACGGTCCCGGGGCGTTGGCGTTTCGCCCCCACCTCCTCTTCCACCAATTCCTTTTCCTGGGGCTGATCGTTCATCCGTGCCATGGTGCGGTCCTTGGCCTTGGATTCCAGGGAATTCATCAAAAGCCCCACCGCGGTGGCGTAGAGCGGGCTGGCGATCTCCTCATCGGAATCCCCGGCCAAATGTTCGTTGGGATACCCGATACGGGTATCCATGCCGGTGATGTACTCCACCAATTGTTTGAGGTGCTTCAATTGGCTCCCTCCCCCGGTGAGCACGATCCCCGCGATCAATTTCTTTTTCTGCTCCTCATGGCCGTAGTTCTTGATTTCCACATAGACCTGTTCAATGACCTCCACCACCCGGGCGTGGATGATCTTGGAGAGGTTCTTCAGGGTGATCTCCTTGGGTTCCCTGCCCCGAAGTCCGGGAATGGATACGATTTCGTTGTCCTTGTTCTCCCCGGGCCAGGCAGATCCGAATTTTATCTTGAGCAGCTCGGCCTGTTTCTCGATGATCGAACAGCCTTCCTTGATGTCCTCTGTGATCACATTGCCCCCAAAGGGGATCACGGAGGTATGGCGGATGATCCCATCCTTGAAGATGGCAAGGTCCGTGGTACCGCCCCCTATATCGATCAGGGCCACCCCCGCCTCCTTTTCCTCCTGGCTCAACACCGCATCGGCCGAGGCCAGTGGCTCCAGGGTTATGGTATCCAGTTCCAGGCCGGAACTCTTGATGCAGCGTCCGATGTTCTTGATCGAGGAAACCTGTCCGACCACTACATGGAAATTGGCCTCCAAACGGCCGCCGTACATGCCTTTGGGCTCCTTGATCTCGGCCTGCCCGTCCACCTTGTATTCCTGGGGGAGCACATGGATGATCTCCTCTCCCGGGAGCATCACCAATTTGTACACCTGGTTGCACAGCCTGTCCAGGTCGGCATTGTCGATGACCGCCTCTGAATTGGACCTGGTGATATAGTCGGAATGCTGAAGGCTTCGGATGTGCTGCCCGGCAATGCCGACCACCACTGAGGCAATCTTCAGGCCCGAGTCGGCCTCGGCCTGTTCCACCGCCTGTTGTATGGATGAAATGGTCTGGGTGATGTTGTTGACCACCCCACGGTGCACGCCAAGGCTCTTGGACCTTCCCATGCCCATCACTTCGATCTTCCCATATTCGTTCTCCTTTCCGATGATCGCCACGATCTTGGTGGTTCCTATGTCCAACCCCACCGAATAATTACCCTGTTCCATATCTTAAATTTTGGTGCAAACCACTTGATTGTTGAATTCCAAACTCACTATTGCGTATTCTTCCAAGGAATTGTCCTTGGAGGCCTTGATGTAAAAGGCCATAAAATTTTTAAACTTCAAATTGAGATTGTCCACTCCGCCCAGGTTCACCACAAAATTTTCGGTGCGGAACCTGAGTTGGTAGTCCCCAACCTCCTTCAGGTGGATGCCAATGACATTCTTCCTGAGAAAATCATCGGCATTGATATAGTTCAAGATCACATAGGCATCCTCCAGGGTCTCCCCGGTGATCTTGCCCGTAATGATCGGGACCCTTGCCGAATGGAGCCTTGACAACGGCATGCGCTGCCCCAAGTCGTCCAAATAAAATTTGGCGTCCCCTTCAATCCTCCCTATGGGTTTACGCTGAACGATCTTGGAGATGAGCTCCCCATTCACGGTAAGATAGACTTGGGCGTTTTTAACCATATCGTTGGACCGTATGACCTCCTCCATGGTATTCAAAACTAACTGTTCTTTGGTACGTTCCTCCAGGGGTCCGAATTTTTGTATCAACAATTTATTAACCGCATCTTCAGAGAGGTAGAGGTTGTTTTCCCCTACAAATTTCACATTGAAATTTTGCACTTTTCTGTTCTTGCTCCTATGGTCCGCAAAGCCGTAAAGCCCGACCAGGGAGATCGACAAAAAAGTCAATTTTATCAGGTTCCAATTAATCCGCATCGCTCAATATTTTTTTCATCTTTGGTACTTCAAGACCTATGTCCCCAGCGCCTATCATCAGCAAAACACCTGTATTCCAATGTTTTGCCTTCTTCAATAATTCTTCCTTGCCGATCAGCCCCTTATTGGGATTTTCGATTTTTTCCAACAGCCAACGGGAGTCCACCCCGGGGATGGGCTCCTCCCTGGCGGGATAGATGTCCAACAGCAAAACCTCATCAAAGGCCGAAAGGCTCTTTGCAAAATCATCCACAAAATCCCGGGTCCTGGAAAAGAGGTGGGGCTGGAATACGGCCCTGATCTTTTCCCCGGGATGCACTTCACGGACCGCCTGATGGACCGCATCGATCTCCGTGGGATGGTGCGCATAGTCATCGATGAACGCAAAGCCCTCCTTTCGGATCTGGTAGGAAAACCTGCGTTGCACCCCCTTGAAACTGCCCAGGGCGTTACAGAGCACCTGGGGATCACAGCCACAGTGCTCCGCCATGGCAAAGGCCACCAGGGCATTGAGCAGGTTGTGCCTTCCGGGTTTTGGGAACCTGACGCCCCTGATCTCCCCGTTCGGGCCCATAATGTCGAACAGGTACCCACCCCCGTCCACATTGATGTTCTCAATACGGTACGTTCCCTCCCCTATGCCATAGGTCAGGCCCTCCAAGGGCAGCCCCTCACGCACAAAAAGGGTTCCCCCCGGTTTCAACCTTGAGGCAAAGTCCCTGAAGGAACGCTGGAGCTCTTCCCTGTTGCCATAAATGTCCAAATGATCGGCATCCATACTGGTGATACAGGCCAGGTCCGGGGAAAGCTGCAAAAAGGATCGGTCGAACTCATCGGCCTCCACCACCGAATACCGGCTGCCCTCCATTACAAAATTGCTGTTGAAATCCTCGGACACCCCGCCCAAAAAGGCTGTAAAGGGCATATTGCACTGCTTCATCAAATGGGCCAGGATGGCCGAAGTGGTGGTCTTCCCATGGGTTCCCGCCACGGCCAAACAATAGGTATCCCTGGTGATGATCCCCAAGACCTGGGAGCGTTTCATGATCGTAAAGCCCCCTTCCCGGTAATGGTTGAGCTGGGCATGGGCAGCGGGGACCGCCGGGGTATATACCACCAAGGTCTTGGGATTTCTGAAGGGTTCGGACAACAGCTCCACCCGATCTTGGTAATGGACCTGGATCCCGAGTTCCTCCAAGCCCTTGGTGATCGGACCGGGGGTCTTGTCATAGCCTGCCACGGCCTTGCCCATAAAATGGAAATACCGGGCCAGGGCGGACATGCCGATGCCTCCGATCCCAATAAAATAAACGCTATGTATTTCCTTTAGTTCCATTTCCATATAGGGTGTTGGGCCCTACCCCCATAGTTTTTCAATTTCATCCACAATATGTTCCGTGGCCCTGGGCATGGCCAGTTTCTTGATGTTCTCCCCCAGCCGCTCCCGCTGTGCCCCATCCAACAGCAGCCCGGCAAATCGGGACTCAAAATGCTCTTCCAGATCGGCTTCCGGCATCAGCAGGGCCGCATCCTTGGAGGCCAGGGCCCTTGCATTGTGGGTCTGGTGGTCCTCCGCCACATTGGGGGAGGGGATGAAGATCACCGGTTTGCCCACCAAACAGAGTTCGGACACCGAGGCGGCACCCGCCCGGGAGATGATCAGATCCGAGGCGATATAGGCCAGGTCCATGCGCTCCACAAAGGGCATGACCCTCACCCTCGGGGAATCGTGTTTTCCATAGGTGCCGTAATATCCCTTTCCACACTGCCAGATGAGTTGAAGGTCCCGCCCCTGGAAGAAACCGAGTTTGCTTTCGATCAATTGGTTGATCCTTCTCGCCCCCAGGCTGCCCCCCAATACCAGCAGGGTCGTTTTCCCCGGAACAAGCCCGAAGTGGGAAAGCGCCTCCGCCCCACCGGCCTCCAGGCCCACCAGGTCCCGACGCACGGGATTCCCCGTCTTGACGATTTTCTCCGCGGGAAAGAAGCGCTCCATCCCGTCGTAGGCGACACAGATCTTTTTGGCCTTCGCCGCCAAGAGCCTGTTGGTGATTCCCGCATGGGAATTTTGTTCCTGGATCAGACAGGGCACCCCGGCCCTGGAGGCCATCCGCAACAGCGGGCCACTGGCAAAACCGCCGGTGCCTATGGCCACATGGGGCCTAAACTGTCTTGTTATTTTCCTTGCCTCGATCAAACTGTGTATCACTTTAAAGGGAAACATGAGATTCTTCAACGTCAGTTTCCGTTGTATTCCACTTATCCACAGGCCTTTTATGGCGTAGCCGGCCTGGGGTACCTTTTCCATTTCCATCCTGTCCTTGGCCCCCACGAACAGGAACTCCGCATCGGGATGCCTCCTTTTCAGCTCATTGGCTATGGCAATGGCCGGGTAAATATGTCCTCCCGTCCCCCCTCCGGACAATATGATCCTATAGCTGCCCACTGAGCACTTCCAAAGGGTTTCCAGAATCGAGATCCTGGGGCCGCTCTTCCAGATTCTCCTTTTTGTTGCTCGCACTGAGCACGATGCCAATGGCCAGGCAGCTCATCCAAATGGAGGTGCCCCCCATACTGATCAGGGGCAAGGGCTGTCCGGTGACCGGAAACAGGCGCACCACCACGGCCATATTGATCAGGGCCTGGAACACTATGGGCAGGCCCACCCCGATCACCAATAATTTTGAAAAGACCGATTTGGCCGAATGGGCCACCACCACGATCCTGAACAACAGCAACAGGTAAAAGAACAACAGGGCGCCCCCGCCCAAAAGCCCGTATTCCTCAATGATTATCGCAAATATGAAATCCGATGTACTCTGGGACAAGAGGTTCTTCATTACGCTCTTTCCGGCCCCCTTGCCCACCAGGCCCCCTTCCGCTATGGCGATATGGGCCAGGGTCAGCTGGTGCAGGTCATCCTTTCCCGCCGCTTCCGGATTGACAAAGGTCTCTATCCTTGATTTCCAGGTGGCCGCCCGTTGGGGAAGGATCTCAGGGGCCTTGAACAGCACCAGGGCGAACATGCCCGCAAAGATCAATCCCG
>CALDPL010000447.1 GCA_937911965.1 uncultured Allomuricauda sp.
AACGCCCCGTTGTTGCATCATCCGCAAGAGTCGTTCCACAATCTCCTCCATGGGACCATCCCCTTCCAGGTGTTCGGATTCCATGAACTGCCGGTATCCCAAGGCTCTCACATTCCTGAGGTGCAGGAAATGGATCCGCTGCCCGAATCGGTCGATGATCTCCAATAGGTCGTTGTTCGGGTCCGCCCCCAACGAGCCGGTGCAATAGCACAGGCCGTTTGCCGTCGCGGGCACGGCCTTAAAAAGTTCCTCCAGGTCCCCTTGGGTGGACACAACCCTAGGCAGTCCCAATACGGAAAATGGGGGGTCGTCCGGATGCAGGGCCAATTGAATGCCCAAGGCCTCTGCCACGGGAACGATCTGCTTCAGGAAATCGATCAGGTTCGCCCTGAGGGTCGATTCATCGATGCCCCGATACTCCTCCAGAAGCCCCAAGACCCCTTCCCTACTGAACTTCTCCTTGCTGCCGGGCAGGCCCAAAAGCACGCTGTCGAACAATAGCTGTCGCTCCTGTTCCGTTAGATTTTTTCCATGGGACCGGGCCAGTTCCAATTGGGTTTGGGAATAATCGGCTTCGGCCCCGGGGCGTTGGAGGAGGAAAACATCGAAATATACGAAGTCAATCCAATCAAAACGAAGGGCCTTGGTCCCGTCCGGATTTTCATGGGCGTGTTGGGTGCGGACCCAGTCCAAAACCGGCATGAAATTATAGGCGACCACTTTCAGGCCGCATTGGGCCAGGTTGCGCAAACTCTGCCCATAGTTTTCGACATAGACTTTGCAATTTCTCCTTTTTCTTTTGATGTCCTCATGTACGGGCAGGCTTTCGACCACAGTCCACTGCAGACCGGCATCCTCGATGAGCTTCAGTCGTTCTTGGATGTCCCGAAGCTCCCAGACTTCCCCCACAGGGACCTGGTGCAGGGCCGTGACCACGCCATTGGCTCCCGCTTGGGCGATATCCCTAAGGGCAATGGCATCCCCGGGGCCATACCAGCGCATGCTCTGTTGCATCCTGTACTGCCCTGGGTTTCCGTTTTGTGTCTTGTTTGGCTTCATTGGATCATATCCAAAAATGTATTGTATCGATCTATTTTCTTTCCGTCCCGACCTTAGAAACCAATGCTGTTCCCCCCATCCACGGGAAGGACGGTACCCGTGACGAACTTGGATTCCTCCGAGGCCAGGAAAAAGGCGGCATCGGCAATATCTTGGGGAAGGCCCATTCTTCCCATGGGCGTCCTTGCGAAAACCCTGGTCTTACGATCCGGGTCCGAGTCCAGGGCCTTTGCCGTCATCTTGGTCTTTATAAAACCGGGGGCGATGCAATTGACCCGAACCCCGTACTGGGCCAATTCCACGGCCATGGCCCGTGTCATCCCCTCGATGGCCGTCTTGCTGGCCGTATAGGCAATGACCTTTGGCATGCCGTACTGTGCGGCCATGGAACTGATGTTGATGATGCTGCCTCCCTGGCCAAGTTTCATTTTTTTCACCACTTCCCTGCTGATGGCAAACACACTCAATACATTGGTGTGCAATACGGCATCGAACTCACTGTCACTGACCTCCAAAAAATCCTTCTTCATATTGACCCCCGCATTGTTGACCAAAATATCCAAGCGGCCCTCCCTGGCGTGGATTTCCTCGATGATTTTGGGAATGCCCTCGAGGCAGTTCATATCAAAAACAATGGGGACGGCATTGGGTCCCAATTCTTCACAGGCCTTTTCGGTGCGTTCCCGATTCCGGGCCAGGATATAGGTCCTGATTCCCTTTTCACAAAATTTGTGGGCCGTGGCGAATCCCAGTCCGGAGTTTCCCCCTGTTATTATGGCTATTTTTTTGTCCATTGATATCGATCTGATTGTTAGTCCCAGCTGGGCCGGATTCCCGGGGCATAGGGGAATTTCAAGGATTTATAATGTTCCAGGCTATGTAGGGGTTTTTCCATTTCCTTTGGGAAATCCATTTTTGAAAAGCCCTGGAAATACAGCATACAGGCATCCTTCCACCAAATGGCCTCCTTGAGTTGGATCCCCAGCAACATCTCCACTTGATGGTGGCGCTCCGCATCCACATAGGGCTCCATGGCCTCCCAGATCCGGATCATTTCCCGAACCCCGTCCACTCCTTCCTGATATTTGATTCCCAGGCCGTCCCACAGGGTACGACCGCTTGTCAGGCTGTAGTCCCAGGGAAGGTGGTGAAACCACAGAAGGTATTCCTCGGGACAGCTGTCCAGGTCGGTGAACATCCGTTCCACCTGTGGGCTGTACTGGGAGAGGGCATCACTGCCCGTCTTGGTCCGATCAAAGCCGATTCCCCCGGCATCCGCCCTGTGATAGTAGACCGGGTTCCATTCGGGCCTGGATAGGTCGTCCACCCAGGGGCCGGGACCATAGTGGTGATTGGTATCAAAGATGTGGTGCAGGCCCAGGGGATCTCGTGAGCGTGGTCCTGGTCGTCAACTCCGGGTCGTCGTCAATCAAGTACCAGATCATCGATCCGGTCACTCGCGAGCTCAAGAGCTACATCACCGAGATCCTGCAGGAGGACTCGGTTGTGCTGGGCGAGGTCAAGCCCGAGTTGCACCAGTCGATGGTCGAGATCGGCACCAGCGTCTGTCACACTCCGGCGGAGGTGCGGAACGAGCTGATCAGGCTCAGGCGCACGGTGATGGAACTGGCAGCACGCCGCGGCCTGGTCATCGCCGCGGCTGGCACCCACCCGTTCTCGTCGTGGCTCGACCAGGAGATCACCCCGCTGGAACGCTACATCGGCGTCAAGGAGGATCTCCAGGAACTGGCGCAGTCGCTGCTGATACAATTTGTCGATCAATTCCT
>CALDPL010000448.1 GCA_937911965.1 uncultured Allomuricauda sp.
ATGCCTTTTTCTTGATCATAAGTGAACATGCCCATTGGGGGAACTGGGATTGTGAAATAGGTGAATCCCGCTGCCTTGGCCGCGGCGATCTGTGAATCTGCATTCTCCAAGGTCACACTGCCTTGGTGGGTACTCACGGGCTTTAGTCCCAGCTTTGCCAAATGGGCCTTGAATTCTTCAGGGGCCATTCCGTAGAATTTACCCTGATCGTAACCAGCTGCCTCCACATAGGCATAGCCGGCCTCCCCTACCTTGGCTAGGACGGCTTTGGGGTCTTCCCCCATGGCATCCCGGACCGTATAGAGGGCCAACCCTCCAAAATTATCCTGTGCCCGTATCGTGGTGGTCCAAAGGGCCAATGGGAGCAATGCAAAACAGAGTAATGCTTTCTTTGGATGTTGTTTCATGATCAAGAGTATTTTAAAGTGCCACAAGATACTTTATTCCATATACAGTTCATTGCCCAAAACAAAAAATCCGTTGGAACGGAGTCCCAACGGATGGCTCAATACAATTCAAATGGTTCAAAGTTCCCTTAACCTCAGTTTTAAATCGACCAGTACCTCATCGTCCACCTTGATCAGTCCCAATACCTTTTTTGGGGGTTCCAGGCCGAAATCGGTCAATTTCAGGGCAAGGGTGCCCTCCACGAAGATGTCCCCGCGTTGATCGCTGTCCAGTTCGGTGACGTAGGTACGACTGATTCCGGCAATGGTAATTTCCATCCCGACCCCAACCTTTTTCAATTCCGGGCTGGGAGGATCCACGTAGATGAGCCTGAGTTTTATCCAGGGGTGTTTTTCGGTCTGCAACAATTCCTTGAAATCCTTGTTGATGGCCTTTCCCCCACAGTCAAAACAATCGCTCTCCAATTGCAGGTTGGCATTTTTAAAATGGATCTCGTCGAGGCTTTCCCTATAGACCATGTGAACGGGAACTTCCAGCCCGGGTACTTCATAGCTGCAAGTGAACTTGTTGACATTTGAGGTTCCCGAAATGAGCACTTGACTCCCGGGGACCACCCAAATCCTTGCCTCCCGTTCGGGATCGGCAAGGAAAGTCCCAAAGAACAGCAGGGCGATTGCAATCGCATTTTTGACACCAAAGGAAACCGAAGATATCATAATCCCTAAAGTTTAGGTTTTTAATTTTGAAGCCCAAGGCCCTGGAGCCCCGGGCTTCAATGGTTATAACCCTTAAAACTAATTTACCTAGAAGCTGATGGCCGCTTCCAGAAGGACCCCTTTGAACTGCCCATCGTTGAAGATGCTTGTAGGGGCATAGCCGTCGTACTGTTGATTGACATATTCGATCTTGGCCAGGATGTTTTTGGTCAAGAACAGGCCGGCACCCAATTGGAACCTGTCGATGGTGATATCGTCCCCGGAGAGTTCCTCGGAATCCACAGTATTGTATCGGGCTCCCAAAAAGAAGTTCTCCTTTTCCCCAAATCGATAGACCAGTTCCCCGGCCAATTGGGTAGCGGATCTATCCTCGGTCTCGGCATTGGTCTTGCCCTTGGCATGTTCAAAGGTTCCGAAAAACTCCAGGCCTTTATACTTCACGAAAGGGTTGATCATAAAGGCTGTGATCTCATTGGAAAAACCGGGGTTATAGCGTCCAGATCTGAAGTTTGCCGCAGTGGTGGACCCTACTTCTTCCATGACCAAATAGTACCTAGATCCACTTCGGTCAGCATTGTAGAGATAAACGCTGCCCGACTTTCCTGTGGAGTACATGGACCCCGTTAGTCTCAATCTAAGGTCATTGTTCAATTGGGCATCGTAACCCAACTTGGCCAGTATGGACGCTCCGGTGGTCCCCGGGTTGTTTACGGCCTGGTTCAATTTACCGTTGGTAAGCCCGAACATTCCCAAGAATCCATTTTTTCTGAAATAGACCTCTCCCCCCACCTCGGTGGTGAAGGCATCCATGATCAAGTTGCCCACAAAGGGGTTGTGGATGGCCTGGGCGTTGTCGGTCCTTCTAAAATGGGCATCCCCGTAGTTGTTCTCCATATGCCCTACCTTGATGGTCAGGTACTTCATGGCCTCATCCATAAACCCGGGGCTGATGAAATCCAGGTTGTCGATCTGAAAATATCCTCCCTTGACATAGGGTTCCGGGTGGTGCCTTGAGGAGAGATAGGTCCTTAAGTGCATGCGGATCCCCTTGGCGAGCACCACATCGAGATCCAGGTTTGCGGTGGCCAGGTTGAAGTTGTCCC
>CALDPL010000449.1 GCA_937911965.1 uncultured Allomuricauda sp.
ATCTCGTCTATTTCGGGATAGTCCCCGTACACCCCGGAACCGCTGGTACGTCCATTGCGGTATACGGTCACCGTGGTGTTGTGTCCCGCCAGCTCGATCCTCGGGGCCAGGACCTCTATTTCGGGAATCTGCTCCTTTAGGATCGCGGCATCCTCGATCTTGTAACGGATCCTACGCCCCCGTTCAAAGCCCTTATAGGGTTCCGAGGTGGCCCCGCCCCATACAAAGAGGCTGTTCGAGGCCGTGCCCGCGAAAATCTTGTCAAAACCGTTGCTCATTCCATTGGCGGATCCCAGAAGCAATACCAGGATGATCATGGCAAAGATGACCCCGAGCATGGTCAGAAAGGTCCGGAGCATGTTCTTGCCCAGCGTATGAAAGATTTCGATCCAAAGGTCCCTATCGAATAACCACATAATTATTTATCGCTTAATGCTACAATGGGTTTGACTCCCGCCGCCTTCATGGCAGGGATCAGTCCGGCCAGAACCCCTGCGATGACCAGGATGATCGTGGCCGTGACCACGGTGGAAAGGTCGACGGAAGGGTTGGCAAAGGCATCCGTCTGGAACATGGGGCCCACTGCGGCCAGGATCATCCAGGCGAACAACAGCCCCACAAAACCGGAGATCGATGTGATGAACACGGATTCCAGGAGCACCAGGTTCACGATTTGTCCGGGTCTGGCCCCAAGGGCCTTGCGGATCCCGATTTCCTTGGTCCTTTCCTTGATGGTGAACACCATGATGTTCCCGATACCCACAATGCCCGCGATCAAGATCAAAAAGCCCACGCCGATGCCCACGCCCCTGAGGACCCCGGTAAAGGTGCTGATGTTCTCGAAGGCCTCCGCATAGTTCCACACATAGAGCCCGGCCTGATCGATCGGGTTGACCTTGTGCCTTCGCTTCATCAAAATTTCAAGGCGCTCCGAAAATTCCAGGGCCTGGGTGAGATTGTATTGGGGATTGTAGGTAAGGGCAATGACATGTAGGTCCTGGGTATTGCCAAATATTCCCTGAAAGGTACTGATCGGGGCATAGATGATGCGTTCCGCATTGTCGTCCCCCTCATCGGTAAAGATGCCGATCACCCGGAAGGGGAGCCCGTTGAACTCCACAAATTTTCCCAAGGGCTCCTCCTCTTTGAAGAGGTCCTCCGCCACCTTTCTGCCCAGGACCGCCACCTTGGACCTGCCAATCACGTCCGCGTCGTTGATATACCTCCCCTGTACGATCAGGGTCTTTTCAATGATCTGGTGGTCCGGATGGGTGGCCTGCACCGAATAGGTGCCCGTCTCGCTCTTGTAGCGTGCCGTTACCCCCGACCGGTACCTTCCACTGAGGTATTCGATATCATTGGGGAAGCTCTTTGCAATATACTCTATGTCCGCATTGGTCAATTGGATCCTACGGCCCTTTTCAAAACCCGCATAGGCTTCCGTGGTGGTCCCGGGCCTGACGAAAATGGTATTGGTGGCATCATCGCTGAACTGCCCCACAAATCCGTTCTGCATGCCGTTGACCGATGCCAACAACATGACCAGGATAAAAATCGCCCATCCCACCGAAAAGCCCGTCAAAAAGGTCCGGAGCTTATTGGTCCTTATCGTATGGAATATTTCCTGCCAAACGTCCCTGTCAAACATACTGGTCGGCCCTTACTTGTTCGATTTTTTTGTCTTCCACGATGATCCCGTCCTTGAGGTGCACAATGCGTTTGCACATATGGGCGATGTCCTCCTCGTGGGTCACCACCAAAATGGTGTTCCCCTCATCGTTGATCTTTTGGATCAGGTCCATCACCTCATAGGAGGTGGTGCTGTCCAGGGCCCCGGTGGGCTCGCGCAGAAAGTGGCCGGGACGCTCCGTATCAGGAATCGTCCAGGCTATCGCATTGAATTCGTGGTTGCCCATTACCGCCAGTGCTTCGCCCTGTTCGATCATGGCCCTGGCTATGGCCACCCTCTGTTTCTGACCCCCGGAGAGCTCACTGGGCAAATGGGAGGCCCAGGGCTTCAAGCCGACACGTTCCAGATATTTCAGGGCCTTTTCCTGACGTTCCTTTCTCGGCACCTTTTGATAGTAGAGGGGCAGGGCGACATTCTCGAAGGTGGTCAGATGATCGAGCAGACGGAAATCCTGGAAGACGAAGCCAAGCTTGCGGCGGCGGAACTTGGCGAGCTCTTCGTTCTTGATCGTCGCCGGGGGGAAGGCGGATCCGAGTGAGGCTCGTGGGCTCGGCGGCGCGCTCGATACGCTGGCCTCCCAGCCGTACGGACCGTGGGCGCTCGGCATCGTTGCCTTCGGACTCATCGCCTACGGGGTCTACTGCATCTCGCGGGGACGGTACAGCCGTTTCGAGCCTGGGAAATGAGATATCGGTCGAAAGCCGTCGGAACTGACGCTTTCCT
>CALDPL010000450.1 GCA_937911965.1 uncultured Allomuricauda sp.
AGCTGATCAAGGACCTCGACGTACCCATCGCAGGCAAGCACGTGATCCTCGTGGACGACGTGTTGTATACAGGCAGGACGATCCAGGCTGCAATGTCTGCCTTGCAACAGTTTGGAAGAGCAGGGAAAATAGAAATGTTGACGCTAATCGATCGAAGATTTAACAGGCACTTACCCATCAAAGCTGACTTCATAGGGCTGGTAGTTGATGCGCTGGATGAGGCCTATGTAAAAGTTGAATGGAAAGAGGAAGCCGGAGAGGACAGGGTTCTATTATTTTCACCAAAAAGATAAATGTAAGCGGTCCATGAAAGAAGGGCAACTGAGCACAAAACACCTCCTGGGCATAAAATACATAGAAGAGAATGACCTAAGGTTGATCTTCCAAACAGCAGATCAATTTAAAGAGGTTATTAACCGGCCCATAAAGAAAGTTCCTTCACTTCGCGACGTAACCATTGCTAATCTTTTTTATGAAAATTCAACCAGAACAAAGCTGTCATTCGAGCTCGCCGAGAAAAGGCTCTCAGCGGATGTAATCAACTTCTCGGCCTCCTCATCATCTGTAAGTAAAGGAGAGTCGTTGCTTGACACTGTGAATAATATCCTGTCCATGAAAGTGGATATGGTGGTGCTCAGACATCCCAACCCGGGAGCGGGCATATTTCTATCAAGGCATGTGAAGTCCTCCATCGTCAATGCCGGTGACGGGGCCCATGAACATCCCACCCAGGCCCTGTTGGACTCCTATTCCATCCGGGAGAAGTTGGGGGATGTCGGGGGCAAGAATGTGGTCATCGTGGGTGATATCCTGCATTCCAGGGTGGCCCTGTCCAATATTTTCGCCCTGAAGCTCCAAGGGGCCAACGTAAAGGTTTGCGGTCCCAGGACCCTTATCCCCAAACATATAGAATCCCTTGGGGTGGGTGTGGAGACCGATTTGCGCAAGGCCCTGCAATGGTGTGACGTGGCCAATATGTTACGGGTCCAGAACGAGCGGATGGATATCAGTTATTTTCCCTCCACCCGGGAGTATACCCAACAATTCGGCCTGAACCTGCAATTGTTGAACAGCCTGGACAAAAAGATCGTGATCATGCACCCCGGACCGATCAACCGAGGGGTGGAGATCACCAGTGATGTGGCGGACTCCGACCAGTCCATAATCCTGCATCAAGTGGAGAACGGGGTCGCTGTGAGAATGGCGGTACTCTATTTATTGGCATCCAAAATCAATTGAGATGATTTTCGACAAGGAAGGAACGACCACTATCGTCCAACAGGATAAGACGGACTTGCCGGGTTTTTTGGAGAACCTGAAAAAGGCCTATCCCAAATTGGGGAACGACAACCTGATCATCAACCTCTTTTCCTTTAGGAAACTCACGGCCAACGACCTTCTGGAATTTTTGGACCTTTCCAATGCCCACAGGACCAAGGGGAAATCCTTTGTCCTGGTAAGTGATTTGATCTCCTATGGGGACATCCCGGATGAGATCAGCCTTGTTCCCACCATTGGGGAAGCCAAGGACCTGATCGAAATGGAGGAGATCGAGAGGGACCTGGAACTATGAGGCTTACCGTTTTGGGCTGTTATGCAGCCACCCCCAGGACCTTTACCAACCCGACTTCCCAGGCCTTGGAGATTCAGAACCACCTGGTTTTGATCGACTGTGGGGAGGGTACCCAGGTCCAACTCAGAAAGTACAAGGTCAAGTTTTCCAGGATCAAGCATATTTTTATTTCCCATCTGCACGGGGACCACTTTTTCGGGCTGCCGGGGCTGATTTCTACCTTCAGGCTCCTGGGAAGGGAGGCGGAGCTCCATATATATGGGCCCAAGGGCATCAAACAGGCCATAACCCTTTTGCTCAAATTGGGGGACTCCTGGACCAATTTTCCCTTGATCTTCCACGAATTGGAGGCCAGGGAATCCACTTTGTTGTTCGAGGATGAAAGAATAAGGGTGCAAACCATCCCCTTGGACCACAGGATCTACACCAATGGGTTCCTCTTCCGGGAGAAAGAAGCGGAGCGGACCCTGGACATCGGGGCAGCGAGGGCCCATGGCATTGAAACCTTCCAATACGCCGCCATCAAAAAGGGGGCCGATGGCATCTCCGATAAGGGAGAGATCGTCGCAAACCGAAAACTGACCGTGGATCCCCCCAAACCCGGCAGCTATGCCTTTTGCAGTGATACGGCCTACAACGAGTCCCTATTGCCGCTGATCCAGGGAACCAATACCCTCTACCACGAATCCACCTTTTTGGAAACGGAATCCCACCTGTGTGAAAGGACCAAACATTCCACTGCCAGACAGGCCGGGGAAATCGCCCGATTGGCCGGGGTGGACAGACTGATCTTGGGACACTATTCCACCCGCTACAATTCCTTGGAACTCTTTAGGGAAGAGGCCCTGACGGTATTTCCAAGGGTGGAATTGGCGGATGATGGGAAAATCTTCGACCTTTAGGGAACGCCCCTCCCCAATTTAACCAACTTTTACCATGGGGGGCTTTGTTCTGATTTGAAATTTAACGAAATTCACGCTATGCAAGAAGAGCTTGGCAATTACAGAAAAT
>CALDPL010000451.1 GCA_937911965.1 uncultured Allomuricauda sp.
GGCCAATCATAACCCCATTGCCATATATGCACCTGAAGTCGATAAGACATTTTTTGTATATGGTGGTACTACCAAGGAAGATGAAAAACACCTCCTCATTATGCTCTCCTATTATGACCATAAGAAAGGAGTAGTTCCTAAGCCGGTTATTGTCTATGATAAATTGGGCGTAGATGATCCCCACGACAATGCTTCTCTCGCAATCGATGATGAAGGCTATATCTGGGTATTTGTTAGTGGCAGAAACGTATCTCGTTTAGGTTCTATCCATAAAAGTCGCAAGCCTTACGAAATTGATGTGTTCGACCAAGTATATGAAGGTGACATGACCTACCCACAACCCGGGTGGGTTTCTGGCAAAGGCTTTATCCATATGTTTACCCGCTACACAAATGGCAGGGAGCTTTACTGGAGCACCAGTAAGGACGGAAATTCCTGGAGCCCTGAGAAGAAACTAGCAAGCATGGGCGGTCAATACCAGCTTTCAGGAATGCACAATGGTAAATTGGTTACCTCTTTTGTCTATCTGAAAGGCGACAATGCCGATACCCGCACCAACCTTTATGTATTGCAAAGTGACAACATGGGGGAGACGTGGAAAACCATGGACGGAACTCCAGTACAAACACCGCTCACCAACATACAAAATGCAGCGATGGTCAAAGACTATGAAACCGAAGGTAAACTGGTTTATATGAATGACCTGAACTTTGATAAAAATGGCAATCCGGTAATTCTGGCAATCGTGAGCAATCATTTTCAGCCCGGACCAAAAGGGGCACCGCGGGAATGGCAAATTATCCGTTGGCAAGACGGAGCATGGAATATTACAAAGGTCACAACGTCGACGCATAATTATGATGTTGGGTCCTTATACATCAATGGCGACCATTGGGAAATTATAGGGCCAACGGAAGCGGGGCCGCAAGTGCACGGTACCGGCGGTGAAGTAGCCATGTGGGTAAGTAAGAACAATGGCAAGGACTGGAAAAAGAAACGGAAGCTAACCAAAAACAGTCCGCGGAACCATTCTTACGTGCGCAGACCGTTAAAAGCGCATCCTGCCTTTTATGCTTTCTGGGCAGATGGGCATGCGGATGAATTTTCGAAGTCAAAACTGTATTTCACCAATAAAAAAGGAAATAAGGTTTGGAAACTGCCGTATAAAATGGATGGAGATTTTGTAAAACCAAAACGTTTAAAATAAGTGATCAGCTATTGGTTTTTTGTACTTATAAAATGAAAGGTAATTTGGCATGAAAAAGCTACTGTTTCTACTTGTATTTTCTTTATTGGGTCTGTCTGCATCTGCTCAGCAGCAACAGTTGCTTAGTGGTACATACACCAATGAGGTATTACAGACAAAGCTGATTCCTCACAAAAAATGGAAGCCGTTTCCTGAAGTGGGGGATAGGGCAGCCTGGTCTAAAGCCGATCAGGAAATAATGCAGCAGTATTTAAAAGACGCGGAGTCCTTTATAGATTACGAATGGCCATACATCCCGGCTACCAAGTCGCTACTGATTGTGCGGACTGGCGATCGGGACGAATACCAGGAAATAAGTTTTAAAAAGAGAAAGGTTTTAGGAACGCTGTTATTGGCCGAAATTTATGAAAATAAAGGCCGCTTTATTGATCCAATTATCAACGGCGTCTGGTCTATTTGTGAAGAGTCTTTTTGGGGCGTGCCAGCGCATTTACCAGGCTCTCCGGAATATGCAGGGCTGATGAATGTGGCGGAACCATTCGTTGATTTATTTTCGGCTGAAACAGGCACATTTCTGGCATGGGTAGATTATTTTTTGGGTGAAAAACTGGACGCTGTTTCTCCTCAAATACGAAAAAGAATTTATTATGAGACCAATAAACGCCTGTTTGAGCCGCTCATGAACAAGCATCATTTTTGGATGACCCGAGGGGAAGACGGCAGGGGGCCAAATAACTGGAACCCGTGGATATGCTCTAACTGGATAAACACCGCACTTTTACTGGAAAAAGATGAGCAGAAGAGAACGGATCTGGTTTTTAGAGCATTACAGGCATTAGATGAATTTTTTGATCCTTACCCGGACGATGGCGGCTGTGATGAAGGACCAAGTTACTGGGGGGCTGCAGCCGCTTCCCTCTTCGACAATATTTCATTGCTGAACCTGGCTACTGACCACGCTTTTGATTATGTATACCAGAACGAAAAGTTTAAGAATATGGGCAAATACATCTATCGCGCCCAGATCAGTCCCGCCTACTTTCTAAACTTTGCAGATGCTGATCCACAGCCAAAGATGTCTGCAGAAATGATTTACCGATACGGAAAGGCGATCAATGATCCCGAAATGATGGCGTTCGGCGCTTATTATCACGAACCTGAAAAGCAACAGAACGTACGACGTCACTATTTTCGAAATCTGTTTGCCCTCTTTATGCAGGGCGAAATTGAGGAAACAAAAGGGGAACTACCCTTGCCTAAAGATGTTTGGCTCCCTGATTTGCAGGTAATGGCTGCCAGAGATAAAGCAGGGACTACTAAAGGACTATATGTGGCATCAAAAGGGGGGCACAACGATGAAAGCCACAACCATAATGACATTGGGAATTTTGTAGTGTATTTCGATGGACATCCATTGCTAATTGATGTGGGCAGGGGGACTTATACCCACAAAACATTTAGTGATAAGCGTTATGATATTTGGTATAACCGCTCAGATTTTCACAATGCACCCACTGTAAATGGGGTTACACAGTCGCCCGGGGTTCAGTACAAGGCGTCGGCCGTGACCTACAAGCATGGCAAGTCCTTTGCTGAGTTCTCGCTGGATTTGGCAGATGCCTACCCTCCCGAAGTAGGAATAGAAAAATGGCAGCGTACCGTGCGTTTGAACCGTGGAAAAAATGTACAGATCGCCGATGAAATCAATCTGAAAACCGCAGACAAATTAACCCAGCACCTGATGACCTGCTATCCGGCTGAAATAAAGAAGCCTGGAGAGTTGCGGGTTTATTACAAATCAAATGAAGGCATAGCACGGGATTTTATTATCCAGTACAACGCCAGCCAAATGCAGCCCTCAGTAGAAAAAATAAAGCTTGAAGCCAAAGAAGATCAAGGGATAATTGAAAAATGGGGCGACACTATATACCGCATTAACTTTGAGGTAATAGCTCCTAAAAAAGTTGATCAATTTAAATTTATTGTTTTAACAGAAGGGTAGTATAAAATGAAAAGGAGAGTTGTGGCTATTCCATCCCGATATTTCATCTGACCATTAAAAAATGAAAAATACCAATCATCGGGTGAAAAATATTTTTGTATTTAATGTTCTCATTGTTTTAGGAGCAGTGGTGGCTTTGTTTTCCTTTATAAAAAGCGAAGGTGCTAAATTGCCTTTGCTTCAAGTGAGCCAAAGTGGACGTTATCTGGTCACTGAGCATGATGAGCCTTTCTTTTGGTTGGGTGATACCGCCTGGGAGCTTTTTGCCGGACTGAATGAGGAGGAAGCGACCAAATATCTTAAAGACCGCGAAAATAAAAATGCTTATGGATTTTCTCCTTTTATAGAGGACGATTTTTCAAAACCCAATGAATCTTACTGGGCACATGCTGATTTTATCGTTGGAAAAGCGGAAGAACTCGGTTTGTATATGGCTTTGCTTCCGGCATGGGCAGTAAATTATACAGAGCTCACCTATATTGAAGCAAAGCCTGATTACGACTATCCGATGAGTTATGATTCCACCTTGGCTTACAATTATGGTCGTTTTCTTGGAAATCGCTATAAAGAGCACAAAAATATAATCTGGTGGTTGGGGGGAGACGTTTGGGGAAAGAAGCATGCCATTTATGACAATCTCGCAAATGGACTTACAGAGACCTATGCCGATGGCGATCCTGATAAAATACTGATCAGTTTTCATCCGCAGGGAGGGACCAATCGACCTCCCGCTACGTCAAGCAGTGAATTCTATCACAACAAAGACTGGCTTGATTTTAACATGATCCAATCCGGTCATCGCTTAGGGAATAAAAATTATGAACGGATAGCAGAGGATTATCAACAAATGCCGGTAAAGCCGACATTTGAATCAGAGCCCGGTTACGAGCAGCATCCCATCCTGCACGATTTTAAAAATGGAGTATTTAATGCCTGGAATGTGAGAAGAAGGGGCTACTGGTCCATATTGGCAGGCGGCTTTGGTTTTTCTTACGGTGCAAATGGTATTTGGCAAATGGACAAGCCTGGCAGGATCAAGGAATCACATCACAATGGCTACTGGTACGACGCGCTCAATTATGAGGGTGGAGTTCAAATGCAGTTTTTAAAAAATCTTTTTGTTTCAAGACCGTTTTTATCTCCGGAACGTATTCCCGATCAAAGCCTGATCCTCTCCGAAGCAGGTGAGGTAGATGACCGTATTCAGGTAGCAAGAGCAGAGGATTTTTCTTATATAATGGCCTATAGCACCAACGGATCAGCTTTCGAACTGGATCTCTCGGGATTTGGTGATAAGAATTTGAATTTTTGGTGGTATAATCCAAAAGATGGGAATTTATACAACGAGCAAAATATAATTACTTCCAGCCCTTTTAAAAAGATAAAGGGTAAAAATAAAGCGAAGTTTGATCCTCCGGGCGACCCTAAACCCGGTAACGACTGGATCCTGGTAATAGACGATGCTCAAAAGCGTTATATGCCTCCCGGGATTGGTCAGGGATGGAATTAATAAAAAAAAGAACAAAGTAAACAAAGTTATTGATATGAATAAAATAATGAATGTACTGATATTGCCATTATTAATGCTAGGTTTTGCATGTGCAGAGCCTCTCAAGGTTATTCTTGACACGGATATGGACTCTGATATTGATGATGTGGCAGCAATGGGCTTGTTGCACCATTTTGCAGATCTTGGTGAAGTAGAAATCTTAGCCACAGTTTCCTGCTCTTCAGATAAAAGGTCGATAGAGGTTGTCGATGCCATTAACACTTACTTTAACCGGCCGGATATTCCTGTGGCAGTACCAAAAGAAGATGCCCCCAAACATGCCTGGGTGCTCAGAACAGATTTGCTTTCTAAAGAATTTCCACATGATGCAAACGCTGGCAATAGTCCGTCAGCCGTAAAAACCTACAGAGAAGTATTGGCCAATCAACCAGATAATAGTGTGGTGATCATTTCCCTTGGCTACCTGAACAATCTTAAAGACCTGTTGCTTTCTGAAGGGGATGAATTTAGCCCTTTATCAGGAGCGGAACTGGTAGCAAAAAAGGTATCCAGTTATTATTGCATGGGCGGCAGTTATCCTGCAGATGAGATTCCCAGTGACGTAAAATACGGAAATTTCAGGCCTGATCCTGTTTCAACTGCTTACGTGAATGATAACTGGCCTACCAGGATGGTATATACAGGTGGGGGGCCTTTTGCAAAGGCAATCGAACATGGCAATGCATTAAAAAGTTTACCGGAAGAGAATGTTGTTCGCAGGGCATATGAATTGGCAAAGGGTGATAGCTCAGAAAACTGGGCCCATCATTCAGCAGATATCCTTACTGTGTGGATGGCGATAAGAGGGACAGGTAATCATTTTCACGAGACCACCTTTGGATATAATGATATGGATGAATATGGCAGAAATACCTGGAAGACAGATCGGGACCAACCAAATCGTAGTTATGTGTCGGATTTACAGGAGGGAGTGAGCTTCGAAGAAGTAGCTGCGGTGTTTGAATCCTATCTGTCAAAATTAAATGATCCTGTCAAAAATAAATGATTCGATTTTAAGTTTATTTCCTCAACCGGTTAAGCTTAATGAGCTATTAATTATAATCAACAAAATTATAAATCCATGAAAATATTAGTGAAGACTATTTCCGTTGTTTTTCTTTTCTTTTTCTTTGCTTGTGAACAGGAGAAAGACTCCTCTGTAGCAGAAACTATGGAAGTTGTAGAGCAGCATCTGCTAAATATGACGGCGGCAAACACCGACTCTACCAAATATCCGCGATCCACACGGCCTGACGGTTCCCTGGCGACGGTTTCTTCTGACGACTGGACCAGTGGGTTTTTCCCGGGTACGCTGTGGTACATGTATGAATATACCAATGATAAAAAGTGGGAGAACGAGGCGCGAAAATGGACTGCTGCTTTGGCAAAAGAGCAACACAATACCACTACCCACGATTTAGGCTTCATGCTATACTGCAGCTTTGGTAACGGCTACCGCCTCACCAAAGATCCTGAATACCGCGACGTGCTTATAGAAGGTGCGAAGTCTCTGGCATCACGGTTTGATGAGAGGACAGGCGCCATTCGTTCCTGGGACTTTTTCCAGGATGTATGGCAATACCCGGTAATTATTGACAATATGATGAACCTGGAACTGCTCTTTGCGGCAAGCCGCTTTAGCGGGGACTCCACCTTTTACAAGATTGCCGTGGGCCATGCCAATACCACAATGAAGAACCACTTCAGGGATGATTACAGTACCTTCCATGTGGTTGGTTTTGACCCGGAAACCGGGGAAGTACTGGATAAAAACACCCACCAAGGCCATGCGGACGGTTCCGCATGGACCCGCGGACAGGCCTGGGGCCTGTATGGGTATACCATGGTCTATCGGGAGACCGGGGACGAATCCTATTTGAAACTGGCCGAGAACATCGCCGGATTCCTTTTGGAACATCCCCGTATGCCGGAGGATATGGTGCCCTATTGGGATTTTGATGTCCCAAATATCACGGAAGAACCTCGGGACGCCTCCGCGGCGGCCATTATGGCCTCTGTCCTATACGAATTGGGAACCTATAGTGAACAGGGGGAACGCTATAGGGCTGCGGCCGATAAGATTTTGGTCAAATTGTTCAAGAAATACAGATCCGCGGTGGGCGGTAACCGGGGGTTCATCCTACAACACAGTACGGGGCACAAACCCAAGGACAGCGAGGTGGACGTTCCCTTGAACTATGCCGATTATTATTATCTGGAGGCCCTGACCAGGCAGAAACAACTCTTGGAAAGCGGCAGTCTTGAACTTTAAAGCAAATTCTTTTCTATAAACCATTGCGGCCCGAAGCCGGGTCCCGATAAAAATTCATAAAAACTAAATGGAACCAATTTTCAAAGAGTTGAAGGATAAAGTGGTCGTGGTCACCGGAGGTGGTGGGGTAATCTGCAGTACCTTGGCCGAGGCCTTGGCCAGACAAGGTGCAAAAATTGCCATATTGGACCTCAATGAGGATGCCGCCAATGCGGTGGCCGAAGGTATTCGGAAAAAAGGGGGGACTACCCAGGGCTTTGGAGCCAACGTTCTGAACACGGAAAGTCTGCGACAGGCCCATGAGAATGTCAAAAAACAGCTTGGGAGCTGTGATATCCTGATCAACGGCGCCGGGGGCAACCACCCCAAGGGTACCACCTCGAACAGTTTTTTGATCAAGGAAGATCTCCTGGGTGACGGAGAATTGAAGACTTTCTTCGACCTTGATTACGACAGCGTACAATTCGTCTTCAACTTGAACTTCTTGGGCACGCTTTTGCCCACCCAAGTCTTCGCCAAGGACATGGTGGGGAGGGAAGGTTGCTCGATTCTCAATATTTCATCGATGAACGCCTTTACCCCCTTGACCAAGATTCCGGCCTACAGTGGGGCCAAAGCGGCGGTGAGCAATTTCACCCAATGGTTGGCGGTGCATTTTTCCAAGGTGAACATTCGGGTAAATGCCCTGGCCCCCGGGTTTTTCCTCACCGAACAGAACCGCACCCTCCTGACCCAAGCGGATGGAAGCTTGACCGATAGGGGGAATACGATCATCGACCATACCCCCATGGGACGGTTCGGCCTGCCCGAGGACCTTGTGGGCACCACCTTGTGGCTCTGTGGTGAGGGATCAAAATTTGTTACCGGTATCGTGATCCCCATAGACGGGGGATTCAGTAGTTTTAGCGGAGTTTAATGAATCATTGTTAAATATAGTATTATGGCATTGGAACAAACATGGAGGTGGTACGGACCCAAGGATCCGGTAAGCCTTTTGGACATAAAACAGGCAGGGGCGAGCGGAATCGTCACTGCATTGCACCATATACCCAACGGATCGGTCTGGGAGGTGGAGGAAATCAACAAACGGAAAGCACAGGTCGAGGAGGCCGGGCTCAGCTGGTCGGTGGTGGAGAGCATTCCGGTACATGAGGACATCAAGAAAAGGACAGGAAACTATAAGGAGTACATAGCCAACTATCGACAGAGCGTCAAGAACCTGGGCAGTTGCGGCATCGACACGGTCTGCTATAACTTCATGCCCGTATTGGATTGGACCCGTACCGACCTGGCCTATGAAATGCCGGATGGATCCAAGGCCCTAAGGTTTGATGCGGCGCAGTTCGCGGCTTTCGAACTTTTCCTGCTCAAGCGGCCGGGAGCCGACCGGGACTACTCCCAAGAACAGATCAAGGCGGCCGAGGATGCCTTGGCCAAGCTTTCGGATGAAGGTCGGGAGCTCTTGGTGAACAATATCATTGCCGGCCTTCCCGGGGCGGAGGAGGGGTACACCTTGGAACAGTTCCAAAAGGTTTTGGACCAGTATGAACAGATCGGGGCAAAGCAGCTCAAGGAAAACCTTTATGCCTTCCTTAGGGAGATCATCCCCACGGCCCAAGAGGCAGGGGTCCTTATGGCCATTCACCCGGACGACCCTCCCTTCCCCATCCTGGGACTGCCCAGGGTAGTGAGCACCGAGGCGGATGCCAAGGAATTGTTGGCAGCGGTGGACAGCAAGTACAACGGCCTTTGTTTCTGTACAGGTTCCTATGGTGTGATTCCTGAAAATGACCTTCCGGGCATGGTGGAACGACTTGGGGAACGTATAAACTTCATTCACCTTAGAAGTACCCGAAGGGATGCCAAGGGGAATTTCCACGAAGCGGACCATTTGGATGGGGATGTCGATATGTACGCCGTGATGAAGGCCCTTGTGGTCGAGCAGAAGAACCGGGTTTCAGCGGGCCGTGAGGACCATCGCCTTCCAATGAGACCGGACCACGGCCATCAAATGCTGGACGATCTCAAGAAAAAAACGAATCCCGGGTATTCGGCCATAGGACGGCTCAGAGGGCTGGCGGAACTCCGGGGATTGGAGTTGGGAATCGCTCGGAGTCTTTAGGAAAAAACCAGACATTCCCATAATTCTAAAGGACCCTATGGAAAAGATCATCAATTGGGGAATATTGGGCTGCGGGGATGTGGCCGAAAATAAAAGTGGGCCTGCCTTTGGAAAGGCGGCCCATTCCCATTTATTGGCCGTGATGCGACGCAATGGTGAAAAGGCAAGGGACTTTGCCAGGCGGCACAGGGTTCCCCATTGGTACGACAATGTAGGGGAACTCCTTGAAAACCCAAATGTCGATGCCGTCTATATCGCCACCCCGCCTTCCAGTCACCTAGAATTGGCCCTAAAGGCCATGGAGGCGGGCAAGCACGTCTATTTGGAAAAACCCATGACCATGGACCACCGGCAGGCAAAAACCCTGGTGCAGGCCCTAAAGGAGAGTGGGGTAAAGCTGACCATTGCCCACTACAGAAGAAAAATGCCCGCCTTTTTGAAGGTCAAGGAATTGCTGGACCAAAATGCCATTGGGGACATCAGATTTGTCGACATTCATATCCTCCAACCCCATAAATCCGGAATCATTGCCGAAACCGCCGTGAACTGGCGAGTGGACCCCTCCATTTCCGGAGGTGGTTATTTCCACGACCTGGCCCCCCACCAAATCGATTTGATGTGCCATTACTTTGGGGATATTGTACAGGCCCATGGGTTGGCCACCAATCAGGGCAAACAATACGATGCCCCCGATTTGGTCCAAGGAATCGCAACCTTTGCCAATGGGGTACAGTTTCGGGGGGTCTGGAGTTTCAATGTCCCGAAGAATCGAGCGAGGGACCTATGTATCATTTATGGAAGCCGGGGAAGCCTTGAATTTTCATTCTATGGGGATAAAATCACCATTGGGACCGACAAAAACACGGAGGAAGTATTCAATTTTGCCCCCCTGGAACATGTCCAACAACCCATGATAGAAGCCACAACGGCCTATTTTCTGGGCAAGGGTCCAAATCCCTGCACAGCGGAAGAAGGACTGGAAGTCATGAAACTCATGGATGTTTTTGTAAACAAACACCGTACAGCTTGCCCAAGTTCCAAGTGATGGTTCCTTCCGGGAAAACCCGATTACCGCAGTTTCCCATCCCGATCCAGCATTTTCAATTTATTGTCGAGGTCGGCGATGAATTCAACCTCGGATTTTATTCCCCCTTTTTCCTGTTCCCAAGCGGCCAGGAAATAATATTCAATGTGGTCGAGTTCCTTGAAGACCACCAGATGGTCGTCCGTTCCCTCGATGAATTGTTCCACCTGATCTTTGTTATAGAATAGGGCCATGCCCAGGCGATCGTCTTCCCCGGCCAGGGTCTGCTTTCCATAGGTTGCGATATAGCCCCATTCACCCCCATCGAATTCCGCCCGTTCCAAGGGAATATCCGCAAACTTGACAATTCCGGTGCTCAGCCCTGAAATTTTGGAAGAAGGTTTCAATTCCACCAAGCTGAACCGATCGCCAGGAAAGATGCTGATATTGGCTGTCAGATCGAAGGATTCACCGGCCGTGGTCCATTGGGTATAATCGATTTGTACCATGGATCGGTCCCTCCCATTATCAATCTTGACCCGGGTGGATCCGACATTCTCAAAATGGGCGACCTCCCCATCGAGATACCGTCCAAATCCACCCAGGCCCATCGATTTTCCGGCTTTGAGGATGTCCAGGCCCCAGGGGGCATCGTCGTGGTAGGAAGTACCGTTGGGATGTCCCACTTGATGCAGTACCATGGTATCGACCTTTTTGCCAAAGATGTCGATGGCATTTCTCCAATCCAGATAAAGCCTATAACCCACTTGGGCATTTTCCCATCCCGGTCCTTCATAACGAATAAAACCGGAATGATCGGAATGGTTCTCGGGAACTATCAGTTCGGATACATTGGCAAAGGAACCGCCATTGTACTTTCCATCTTCCCAGGAACCGTTTTCCTTGACTGAAATCTCTGCATAGGTCAGGGATTTCGGTGCTTTCGTTGTCGATTGAGTCGAGTCCTCTATGGTCTTGGATGTATTTTCTTTACATGCATACAGTCCAGATAGGAGCAGCAGGCCGACTATAAAATTCTTAAAAGTTGTCATTGATAAATAATTTTGGTACGGTCCGAGCCGGTCCGGACACAATGGTTACAATATTTTCCCTTATCGGGACACCCTTCCCGAGGCGTCGCCTCCCATGAGCTTTTCGACCTCCTCTACGGTGACCAGGTTGGCGTCCCCCTTGATGGTGTGCTTCAGGGCCGAGGCGGCCACGGCGAAGTCGAGTGCCTTTTGGTCGTCCCCCCCGTATTTCATCAACCCATAGATGAGCCCCCCCATGAAGGAGTCCCCGCCCCCGACCCGGTCCACGATGTCCGTGATCTGGTACTGGCGGGTCTCATACATCTTCTTGCCATCGTAGAGCACGCCCGCCCAGGTGTTGTGCGAGGCGCTGATCGACCCCCGAAGGGTGGTGATCACCTTCTTGGCCCTGGGGAAGCGCTCCATCATCTGCTGGCAGACCGAGAGGAAGGCCTCGGCCTTGACCTGCTCCCCCTGGGTGGTGATGTCCAGCCCCCGGGGCTTGATCCCGAAATGCTTCTCGGCGTCCTCCTCGTTGCCCAGGATGATGTCGCAGTGGGAGGTCAGCTCCCCCATGATCGCCTCCCGGTCCCCGCCGTAGTTCCAGAGCTTGGCACGGTAGTTCAGGTCCGTCGAGACGGTGATCCCCAGCTCCCCGGCCCTTTTGACCGCCTCCAGGCAGGCATCGGCCGCCCCTTGGGAGATCGCCGGGGTGATCCCCGTCCAGTGGAACCAGCCAGCCCCCTCCAGGGCCCGGTCCCAGTCCACCATCCCGGGGCCGATCTCGGCCATGGCCGAATGCGCCCGGTCGTAGACCACCTTGCTGCCCCGGGAGACCGCACCGGTCTCCAGAAAGTAGATCCCCAGGCGGTCCCCCCCGAAGATGATCTTCTCGGTTCCCACCCCGCGCCTGCGCATCTCCATCAGGGCGCACTGCCCGATGTCGTTTCCCGGAAGGCGGGTGACGAAGTCCACCGGGACCCCGTAGTTGGCCAGGGAGACCGCCACGTTGGACTCCCCCCCGCCGTAGACCACGTCAAAGCTGTCGGCCTGTGAAAACCTCAAAAATCCCTGGGGCGAAAGCCTGAGCATGATCTCCCCGAATGTGACCACTTTCTTCATTGTGTCGTGTTTTTAAAAGTTGAAATATTCCTTGGCGTTGTGATAACAGATGTCCGAGACCATGCCCCCGACCAGGTCCATGTCCCCGGGAAGCTCCCCGCGGGCCATTTCCGCCCCCAACAGGTTGCAGAGCACCCTGCGGAAGTACTCGTGGCGCGGAAAGGAGAGAAAGCTCCTGGAATCGGTCAGCATCCCCACAAAGGTGCCCAAAAGCCCCATGTTGGAAAGGGTGTCCAGCTGTTCGGTGATCCCGTCCCTCTGGTCCAGGTACCACCAGCCCGAGCCCCATTGCATCTTGCCCTTGAGCGAGCCGTCGTTGAAGTTCCCCGCCATGGTGGCGAACACGGCGTTGTCCGCCGGGTTCAGGTTGTAGAGGATCGTCCTGGCAAGGGACCGCCTCGAGTCCAGGGCGTCCAAAAAGCCCGAAAGGGTCCGGGCCTGGGGGTAATCTCCCACGGAGTCCCATCCCGTATCCAATCCCAATGTCCTGGACATCCTGCTGTTGCTGTTGCGAAGCGCCCCCAGGTGGAACTGTTGCACCCAGCCCAGGCGGTGGTAGTTCTCGCAGAGGAACAGCAAAAGGGCGGTCTGGAACTTTTCCTCCTCCGCCCCCTCCAGGGCCGCGCCCTTCAGGCGCTTGGCGAAGATACGGGCCACTTCGGCCCCCGTGTGCTCGGCATGGGGCATGCGGTTGAGCCCATGGTCGCTCAGCCTGCAGCCGTGCCTGTGGAAATGCTCCATTCGGCGCAAGAGGGCATCGCAAAGCCCTTGGAAGCTGTCGATCTCGATGCCCGAGGCCTCGGACAGCTCCCCCATATAGGACACAAAGCCCTCTGCCCCGATCAAAATGCTCTTGTCGGGCCGAAAGGCGGTCCCCACCTTTATTTTCCATGGGTCCTTTGCCAAGGCCCTGTGGTGTTCCAAGGTATCGATGGGGTCTTCCGTGGTACAGAGGACCTCTACATTCATTTTTTTCAGAAGGCCCCGACAGGAGTTTTCGGACAATTGCAACTGAAGGTTCACTTGATCGTAAATGCGTGCAGCGGATTCCCCATTGAGCGGCTCGTCAATTCCAAAATAACGTTTCAGCTCCAAATGGGTCCAGTGGTAAAGGGGGTTCCTAAGGGTATGGGGCACCGTCTTGGCCCAGGCCATGAACTTTTCCCTGTCGTCGGCATCCCCGGTGATGTATCTCTCATCCACCCCCATGGCGCGCATGGCCCGCCATTTGTAATGGTCCCCCGCAATCCAGAGCTGGGTGATGTTCCCAAAGTTCCGATCTTCGGCGATATCCTTGGGGGAAAGGTGGTTGTGGTAATCCAGAATGGGTTGGGGTTCGGCATACTTTGTATAGAGTTCCACCGCATGCCCATTGTGGAGCATAAAATTATCTGTGATAAAGGATTTGTATCCCATGCTTTTTTCAGTCTTGAACACGGATGTTTCCATTTGGTCCATGAATTTATCCAAGAGGATATATTTTCAGAAAGCCAAATGTACCAATAAAAATACAATCGATTGTATTTTTATGGGATAAATGTATTTCCTACATCAAAAAGGAGCCCTGGAGCCCCTGATTTAAAGGGAATTTTCGATCAAAACCTTGGATAAAACAGATAGGAACTGGCGACCAAGAAAACATTTGGGAATGATCTTGGTTGTACTTTATACTTCCAGCAATTGACTTTTTAAACGTTTTGGCTGCCCCCACTGGCGGTACCGTTCAACCAATCAGTACAATTCCAGGGACGGAGGCATTGGGACCTCCCCTGGGATAACTTAAAAGGCAATCCGAAATGTGTCAGGATTTTGATTTGGCCCTGGTGAAGGGAAAAAACATCGGCACTTCTTTTTGATATTCGATATAGGGGGTTCCCATGGACTTGCGCAAATCCCGTTCTTCCAAAAATTTGACTGCAATCAGAATATAAAGCGTTGTGGTCCCGGAAAACAATAAATGGCCCAATGTCATCACAGGTGCTGCCCAAAACGCAATCAAGAATCCGAGCATGATGGGATGCCTCACAATTTTGTACAAATAGTTTTTTTGGAATTTAGTGGGCCCTGCCGTTCTTTTCCTGAAGTTTTCATAAACCTGTTTCAAACCAAAGAGTTCGAAGTGATTGATCATAAAGGTTGAAAGCAGGACAATGAGCCACCCCAAAAAATAAAAACCTATCAATACGTTCATCCAAAGGGGATGCGTTACTTCCCAAATCACGGAAGTCAGGGGTTGCCACTTCCAATAGATCAAAATCAATGCAAGACTGGAGAGTAGCACATAGGTGCTGCGTTCCATTGCGGGACTGAAAATGCCCGTAAACCACCTTTTAAAGGCAGGTCTGGCCATTATGCTGTGTTGCAGGGCAAAGATGCTCAACAAAATCAAATTTGTGACAATTCCCATGATCAGGGAAAGTTGTTGGCCGGAATCGATTGTTTTGGGAACCCACAAATTGCCCACAAAGCCCACGGCATACAAAAATGCACCCAAAAAGATAATATAGGCCAAGGCCCCATAAATAATAATCGCAAAATTTTTCATCGTAATAAATTGATGGTTACTAGTTTGTCAAAGGTCCATCAGAAATCACAATATGGATTTGCCCTTAGGTTTTAAAGATGTTCCCTAAGGGCCAAAACCAAAAAAAAATAGGAGGTTCATTTTGAAGGCGATTCAAGGACAGCCATTCGGAATTGATTGGGTGGAAGTTCAAAGGCCTCCTTGAATACACGGACAAAATGGGAACAATTGATAAAACCACATTCATAACAGATTTGGTTTACATTGAGGTCGCTCTTAATCAAAAGCTGCTTGGCATAGTCCAAGCGTTGTTGTTTTATCCATCGGAAAGGGGTCGTACCAAACTTTTGTTTAAAATCCTCTGATGGTGCAAGGTAATTATAAGGTTCACGATCTAAAAATTTTCGTCTTTTCTTAATTATCAAAATACCCCTTTCTAATAAGGTATCTATTATTTTCTGTTGCTCTTTATCAGTCATTTGACTAAATATTTATGTCCGGAAAATTATTGACTGCTTCTAATTTGGTTGCATCAATGATCTTAGCATAAATTTGAGTTGTCTTTAGGTCTTTATGTCCTAAAAGCTTAGAAACAGTGTGAAGACTTGTACCCAAGT
>CALDPL010000452.1 GCA_937911965.1 uncultured Allomuricauda sp.
CGGCGACCACCGAGATCTACACTCTTTCCCTACACGACGCTCTTCCGATCTGAGTATAAAGGGGCCGAACCATAAGGACTGGGCTTGTGGAGAATATCGAATAGGCTGTTCACCGGGGCGCTCGATCCGACTTCCGCATAGTTCAACCTCAATTTTCCGAAAGTCAGTTTGCTGCTCTCAAAGAGCTCGGAAAATATAAAACTGGCAGCGACCGAAGGATAGAAATAGGTACTGTTGTCCTTGGGCAGGGTAGAGGAATGGTCACTACGGGCCGTGAGGTCCAAATACAGCATATTGTCGTATCCGAAGGAAGCGGTACCATAGATTCCGTCCACGCCCTCCTTCTCGGAAACCTCCACCGGGGCGTCGGGTACGTTGATGGAATTGGACAGGGAGAACAAACCGTCCACGATCAGCCCCCCGTTGGTCATTGCAAAAATTGAATTTACATCGGTTCTCCTGATATTCACGCCGAAGACCCCGTTCAGATTGAACTTCGTCCCGAGGTTCTTGTAATAGTTGAACATCAAGTCATAGTTTGTCTCCATAAAATCAATATTGTTCCTGCTATACATTGGGATGCCGGTACTTCCATTGTTGATCCGCTCCTCCTGTAAAAAAGCATAGGTATCCACCGAAATCCTACCCGTCACCTCCAACCAATCAGTCAAACTGTAATTCAAACCCAGATTACCATAGAATCGTTTTCTTTTGTCGCTCTGATAGTTTTCATAACGGTTCCAATAGGGATTGTTTATGCTCCCTCCGGGAAAGGGAAGAATGTTTCTTCCCGAGAGTCGATAACTCTTCTCAAGATCTTTCACATCTATATTCGATTGCCACCATTTCCTAAAAGTGGCCGTGGGGTTCCCTTTGGAATTGGCCCCCGTTTCGTTCCTTCCCTTGGCATCGGTCACCACATAGTTTGCACTGGAGGTCACATTCAGGGCATCGAAGAATTTCTGGGAGACATTCAAGGAAAAACTGTTTTTGTTCAAATTGCTGTTGGGCATCAACCCCTCCTGGGAGAGTTTGTTGTAGGACAATCGGTATCCACTGGTTTCACTCCCACCCCTCAATGAAATATTGTTGGTATAGGTAATGGGATTGTTGTAAAAGCTCAAAGGATCGTTTTTGGGATAGACCCATGGGGTCGCTTGTCCATAGACGGGGGATTCCGGATAGGTCGAATCCCATTGGTATACATTGAGGTTCGGATCATAGGGTGCCCCAAACGAAGCGTATTGGGTATAGGGGGTGACCAAATCCAGGGTACCATCGCCATCCATATCCACCTGGTTGAAGAACCCATCCCTGGCAGGGCCATTGATCCGTCCGTAGCCTCCCCCATAATCCCGTTGATAGCGGATAAATGTTGATTTATCAATGAAACCAACGCTCACTCCGGACCCAAGGTTAAGTTCAAATTCACCGTCGGTTCCTTTCTTGGTCGTGATGATGAGCGCTCCATTGGAAGCCCGGGACCCATACAATGCAGTGGCAGCGGCACCTTTGAGAACATTCACTGATTCAATGACATTGGGGTCGATATCGGATGCCATATCCCCATAGTCGTAACCGGCCACCCCGCTTTGTTGTTCCGAAGAATTATAATTGGTATTGTTTATTGGAATGCCGTCCACAACCCAAAGTGCTTGGTTATTGCCGGTAAGGGAGGTGTTCCCACGAATCACCACATTGGAGGAGCCCCCCATATTGTTGTTCTGTCGGATTTGCAAGCCGGCCACCTTGCCTGAAAGTTGATTGGCTATACTCTCGCTCGGTGCCCGATTGACCCCTTTGGCCTCCAGCACCGTAGTTGCATATCCCAATGATTTTTTCTCCCTGGAGATTCCCAAAGCCGTGACAACGACCTCGTCGAGCTGGGCCGAATCCTCAACCATGGCGAGGTCAATTGTACTTTGTGCCCCTACGGTTTGTTCCACGGTTTTCATCCCGATGTATGAAAAGACCAGTACGGCACCTTCCGGTACGGCAATGGAATAATTTCCGTCAAAATCGGTCTGTACCCCATTGGTGGTTCCCTTTTCCAAAATATTGACCCCGGGAAGGGGCATTCCCGTATCGTCGGTCACGGTCCCATTGACTTCCTTTTGAATTTTCACAGGATCTTCAATTTGGTTTGGAGCTGTACTGGAATCGAAACCTATTGCAATATTGTTGCCCACGATTCTCAGGGTATATGGGGTGCGCTTGGAAATCTCATCCAGCACATCAGATAGCCTTTTATTTTCAAAACTGAATGTGCCCTGCACCTTCCTTTCCAAATCCACATCGTCCCTATAGGCAAACTTATATTCGGTCTGGGATTCGATCTTGGTTATGAGTTCCTTTAAGATTGGATCCTGTACCGAAAAGGAAATCTGTTGGTTCTTATTCATGGGGAGAACAAAAAATACCAGTAAGAGTAGTTTGTACATCTTTAAATTATTTTAAATTTGTAACACAAAGAGGCTTTCGGAAACTATCCGAACCGACTCTTTGGCTATTGATTATCAAATAAAAAAGGGTCTGCTATTTTGGAAAGTGGTGGCCCTTTTTTTGTTGGTTTATTTTATCGTTACAATTTGGTTGGTTTCTTCATTTATCTCATAGGTCCTATTGTTTATGATTGACAATATTTTTAACACCTGTCCCAGGGAATCACTTTTGTTGATTCTCATTGTCACGTGCTTTTCCGGGTCATAGGTCCCTTCGGCAAAGACATGGCCGAACCGTTCTTGTATAAAGGGAATCAAATCTTCCATTTTCATGGCTTC
>CALDPL010000453.1 GCA_937911965.1 uncultured Allomuricauda sp.
AGGTCGGCGCCCGGGCCATCATGGGTATATTTTACAATGTTGTAGGCCAACATGACCCCACCATAGAGGTCGAGTTCGGGCAGGTCCTCAAAACCATTGTAGTGATAGGCCCCGCGGGCTCCAATTACAAAATAGTTCCATTTGGCGGTATACCCCATGCTATCGTACTTGTACCCGGTATTGCCAAGATATCCGCCCAGGCTGATAACCCCCGGGCCCCCGATATCCCATAAGCCGTGGTCCACCGAAATGGATAGTGCTGGGCGCGCATTGCCCAGACCGTTCAAGGCGGTTCCCAAACCTATTCCGGCATTTGCGGCGGTGGTTCCATTTTCAAAGGCTTGTGCATGGATGTTGACAGAGGCCAATATCGCGATAAAGGTCAATAATAGATTTTTCATTTTAAAAAGTGTTTAGTTCAAAATCAATGGTTCGTTATATCATCTTATTTATTCTTGGCAGTCACAGACGGCACCTCCGATCAGGACGCCTTCGACCTCGGTCTCCACAAAGTATTTTCGGCCCACCGTCAACTCCGCCTCCACCGGAAAAAGTCCAACTTCCACAAGTTCCCCCTCCACTTCTTCCAGCTTCATCAAGTTTCCGGAAATCTTCATGCGGATCTTCTCCCCTGAATTTTCCAAAAGGGTGAAGGTCACATTCTCGGCCACATGATCTTCGTCGGCCTGGTCGCCGTTGACATATAGGGGATATTGCTGGAATTCAGGGGAATCAAATTCCTGGGTGGTGAAGGTATTTACCGGAAAGTCGCCTTCCCGGGTTTCGCTGTTCAGGGAGCCATGAATGAATGCCATTAGGTAGGAACTATCGTCGGTATCCACTTTGGACTGTAGGATGCTAAAGGCAAAAATTTCCTCTTCACCACTATCGTCCCTTCCCCCCGTGATCACGATACGGTCCAGGCCAAATTCATTGGGGAGCGTGGTCTGTCCCTCGATGGTTACCCGGTAGGAACATTCCCCGGAGCCAACCCCATCGGGCGTTCCATTGTCTTCTGAACAGGCATTCATGCCCAAGGCCAGAATACATAGTCCCATTGTTTTTCCAATTGTCTTCATTTCTTTATTATTGCGGTTTAAATTGTTTTTATCGGGAAGGACGGTCCAAGAAATTCGGCCGGTTCCCTTTTTTTCACGGAGGCAAAACTAGGGTGCATGGATTCCCTGCAATACCCCCAAAAGGGGGTTTTTGAACGAAGGGGAAGCGCATACCTTTGCCCAGGGTCCATCGGTCGGCCCCTTGATATTTGAAACATAATAGGATGTATGAACATAAATAGGGGTGTGTTGCCCGGAATCCAATTCCTCTTGTGCCTGGTCCTGGCCCTGCAACCGAACTCCGGTTTTGGACAACAGGCGATCGTCGACTCCCTGCTGGTGTTATTGGAGGAAAAGGACATGGAGTTGGACAAAAAATTGGAAATCTACGATGCCCTTGTGTACAGCCATTGGGAACACGATGCCCAAAAGGGCATCCCCTATGGGCATAAGGGAATCGCATTGGCCAAAAAGCACAAGAACAAAAAATGGCTGTCCACCCTATACAGTCATACCGCCATGGGCTTTTATATGCTCACCCAGTACGATTCGGCCCATTATTATCAAGACCTTGCCTTTGAACCAAGTGCCGGCCTGGAGGATCTCACCCCCTTGGCCAATGCCCATATGAACAAGGGGAGCATCTACAAAATGCAATCCAAACATCCGGAGGCCCTGAAGGAATATTTCGAGGCCCTGCGACTCTTTGAAGAGCAAGGCCACCAAAAAGGCAAGGGAATGGTCCTCCAGAACATCAGCATTGTCTATATCTTGCTGCGCAACCATGATCAGGCCCTGAAATATTTAAAGGAAGCCGAAACCATAGCCCTGGAAATCAACGATATGGAAAACTTGGGGACCGTTTTGATCTCCCTGACCAACATTTACAGGGAAACAGATGTCCCCAAAGCCATTGACCACGCAAAACGTGCATTGGAAATCTATCGTGAAATGGACAATAAATATGCCCTTGCCATTACCCTATCGGTATTGGGCAGATGTTATCTGGCGGATGGAAATTACGAGCTGGCGGCACGGAATACGGAGCAGGGCCTGGAACTTGCCAAGGAGGTGGGTTACCCAAACCTCCTGGGCCAACTCTATGTGAACCTTGCAAACATACGCTTTGCCCAGGGCAGGTATGCCGAAAGCCAGGAACTTTCCCTAAAGGCGCAACAACAGGACACGGCCAATATCGATCTGAGGCACAATGTGCTGCTCAACCAAATCAGGAACAATATGTATATGGGGCAGCTCAAAAAAGCGGAACACTTTATCGACGAATATTACGAATCCGTCCAGCAGTTCGCGAGCAAGGAATACCAGAGCACCCTCTCCCAAATGGAGGCCAAATACGAAACCGAGAAAAAAGAAATGCAGATCGGGGCCCTGAAAAAACAAAGCACACTCTATATGTGGCTTGGGATCACCGGCGCCCTGATCCTGCTGATCGCCTTGGCCTATGCCTTTTTGCGTTACCGTCTGGCGGTCAACAAACGAAGGTTGGCCGAAAAAGAGGCCCAACGAATGGAACAGGAACAACATCTGGTGGCCGTACAGGCGACCCTGGACGGGGAGACCGCGGAACGCACCCGTTTGGCCAAGGACCTGCACGATGGATTGGGCAGCATGTTGTCCCTGGTCAAATTCAACCTGCCACAGGTCAAGGGGGATGCCGTCCTTGAGGAAATGGACGTTTCCCGTTTCCGGAAGGCCCTGGACATGTTGGACGATTCCATACAGGAACTCCGCAGGGTGGCACATCATATGATGCCGGAAACCCTGCTCCGCCATGGCCTGAAGGTCTCTCTCTCGGATTTCTGCGCCGCCATCCCCAACGCCGACTTCCACTACTTTGGGAATGGGGCCCGGCTGCCCGGTAAAATGGAGGTCATGGTATACCGCTGCATCCACGAACTGGTCAACAATACCCTCAAACACGCCCAGGCCGGCAAGATCAATGTTCAATTGGTCCAAGAGGACCACCGCGTATCCTTTACCGTTCAGGACGATGGAAGGGGGTTTGACCCACAGGCAACGCATGAAGGTATGGGACTGAGGAACATCCGTCAACGGGTAGCGGCTTTCATGGGCAAAATGGAAATCTACTCCACCGGGGAGGGGACCGAAACACATGTGGAACTGGAACTTGACGAAAATGGACAATATGATTAAGGTGGGCATTGTGGACGACCACAAGATCCTGACCGAGGGATTGAAGGGCCTCATTGACGGATCGGGAATCGCCCGGGTGGTGGGAGTGGCCCACACGGCCGCCGAATGCCGGCTCTCCCTGGGTTTTTGGAAGCCGGAGGTCGTGCTATTGGACGTGAACCTTCCCGACATCAACGGAGTGGATTTCTGCAAGGAACTGACCGCGGAATATCCCCAGATAAGGGTCCTGGCCCTGACCACCCACAACGAATACAGCATTGTACGGCGGATGTTGGACAACGGCGCCTCGGGCTATCTTATCAAAAACGCCATGACCGAAGAGGTCATGGCAGGAATTCGGGCCGTTGCCGCCGGGGAAACCTTCCTGTCCCACGAGGTGGATGTGCTGTTGAAACGATCTCCGGAAAAAAATACCTGGCTCACCCCAAGGGAACGCGAGCTTTTGAAACTGATCACCGATGGCCTGACCAACGGTGAAATCGCGGAACAAATCTTTTTGAGCCCCGAGACCATCAAGAGTTATCGGAAAAATCTGCTGCTCAAACTGGATGCCAAGAACACCGCTGTCCTGGTGCGCAAGGCCCTTGAACTAAAACTGATTTAATCCAGATCCGGTTCCGGACCGTTCCCGGGATTTTTGCATTGAAGAAAAAAAGCAGGCCATAAGCCGGATTCTGTCCTTTCCGAAGGTTTCGGAAAGTCCCTATCATTTATCTGGGCCCTTGGTTGCCCAAGGGCTCTAACCGCCTACCCTCCAATTTGGGCGTGCAGCCCTCAAACACTGGTTTACATGGCGTTTCACCGCATAGAGTTTACCTGATTTCACTACAGCCGAACTGTACATTCTTTCTGTTGCACTGGTCCTCGCCTTACGACGGACGGGCGTTACCCGCTATGCTGCACTTCGGTGTCCGGACTTTCCTCCCCACCCCCATAAGGGGATGGGACGATAGGGTGGCCCACTTACAGCAAAGGTACTCCAATTGTTGATAAAAAAAGGCATCCTTGGAAGTTCCTGCTTACATTGCCGGCAGCTTTCTCTATATTTGTAACTGTATGAAATCAATTTTCCCGTATTGGAACCATTCATAGTATCCGCCAGGAAATACCGCCCACAGACCTTTAAGGATGTGGTGGGACAAGAGGCCATAACCAACACCCTGCTCAGTGCCATTGAAAACGATCATTTGGCACAGGCCCTGTTGTTCTGTGGCCCCAGGGGAGTCGGCAAGACCACCTGTGCCCGGATTTTGGCCAAGAGGATAAACCAGAACGGCAAGGAGCGGGAAGACGAGGATTATGCCTTCAACATTTTTGAACTCGATGCGGCATCCAACAACTCGGTGGACGATATCCGCAGCCTGATCGATCAGGTTCGGATCCCCCCACAGGTCGGGAAGTACAAGGTATACATCATCGACGAGGTCCATATGCTCTCCCAAGGGGCCTTCAACGCCTTTTTAAAGACCTTGGAGGAGCCTCCCAAACACGCCGTGTTCATTTTGGCGACCACCGAGAAGCACAAGATCCTTCCTACCATCCTGAGCCGTTGTCAGGTCTTCGACTTCCGGCGCATCATGGTGAGCGACATCGCACAGCACCTGGCCAACATTGCTAAGAAGGAAGGAATCGAGGCGGAACCGCAAGCCTTGCACACCATAGCCCAAAAGGCCGATGGAGGACTACGCGATGCCCTCAGCATCTTCGACCAACTGGTGAGCTTCTCCGGCAATGTGCTCACCTATCAGGATGTTCTGGATAACCTGAACGTGCTTGACCATGAGCACTACTTCCGGATCACCGACAGCATGGTGCGTGGTGATATCGCCGCTGCGCTTGTAGAGTACAACAGCATCCTTCAGCAAGGCTTCGATGGTCACCTGTTCGTAACCGGTCTGGCGCGGCACTTCCGCGACCTTCTGGTAAGCCAGGATCCACGAACACTGCCTCTTTTGGAAGTGAGCGAAGATCTCATGAAACGCTATGGCGCCCAAGCCGAGGCAGCCGACCGAGACCTGCTTGTTACAGCTTTGGACCGCCTTGCGCAATGCGACGCCCAGTACAAATTGAGCAAGGAGCCACGCCTGCTGGTGGA
>CALDPL010000454.1 GCA_937911965.1 uncultured Allomuricauda sp.
ACGTGATTGTATCCCGGTTTGCCTTGGTCAGGACCAATTCATCGGATTTCCCGAAATCCAGTTTGTGTTTTTTGGCGAAGGTTTTTAATTCCTCCCTGTTAGTAGCATATCGTTCCAGTTTATTAAAATATTCTTCTTTGTCCCTCACCCCAAAATTTCGGACTATTCCACGATAGGCGTCCAAAAGGAGAAAATTCCTGGCGGTTTGGTTGAAGCGTTTGTCCTGAACAATGGAATCGAAACGGATTCTGGAATCTATATAAAAGCTTCCTGAATTTCCATGGTTTTCCTCTATGGTTTGCAGCCCATACTGAGAATTGTGAATCAAATGGTCCCTAAAGAATGTATAGATCATAAGGGAATCTGTTTTGGACTTATCGAACACAAAAGGGGGTTTCATGGATTCCACCTCCAATTTTCCGTTCAGTTCAAACCATTTTTTTATGCTCTTAATTCTTTTGTGTTTCTCCATCAGTACCCCTAAGGCATCCTTTCGGTACCGATAGTTCTCCAAGGAAATTAAATTGGTGTTCCTCAAAGAATCCAAAAACTCAATTTCCCGTAAATAATCAGCCTTGGCCTTGATATAAAAGGCCAAGGAGTTTTGCTCGTAATTGTCAATGTCCTCCGTCAGGAACAGATTTCCAACGACCAAATAATGACTTGGATATTTGTTGTCAAATAGGTTCTTGAGTCTATAGCTGTTATAGTTAAGGGCCACATCACTTACGGCCCTATTGGTTATATGGGCTTTGGGGATACCATGTTCGTACTCAAACACCACGGTATCCCCATTTTTCACTAAAAATGTTTCCTTGATCAGGGTGAAAAAGTTGTGTGTGGACAATTCAAGGAATCCAGTATTGCATTTAATGGTCAGGGTGTCCCGGACATTGGGTTTGGGAAGCCAGGTCTGAACATTGCCCCTATGGTCCAAATAGGTGAAGCCGTTGTTGTCAAAAAAGGATTTGGGACCCAGACTGTCCCCCATTGTTTTTCCCACACTGTCCTGGCGAACCAAATGGAAATACTTGGACGGGGCATCAACGGCAATCAGGACCACTTTGTCAGGCTTCGATCCTTGGGGGACAATGCTTCTCTTTTCTTCTTTACAGGAAGACAGTAAGACCAGTGAAACAAACAATATGCCCAACTGTCGGATTCCCATCTCACTGTAGTACTCCCTATTTGCTAGGCCACCGATTTTAGGAATAAGGTGTTTTTCAAGATCTTCATGCGGCATTAAAGTACAATTGTGACGGCCTGTGGCGTTGGATGCCCCTGTGTCGCCTGTTGTTATAATATTCCATGAACTCCTTTGTTCCTTTGAAGAGTTCCGTTCCATTTTCTGCCGGGTGTAATAAACATACTTTTGCTTTAAGGTGCGAAAGAACCTTTCGATAAAGGCATTGTCGGTGGCCCTGCCCTTCCCATCCATGCCGATCTTTACACCGTTCTCCTTTAAGAAGCTGGTCCAGCAGTTCCGACTGTCTTCTGACGCTCAGGGAATGATCTTTGTCGACCAAGGACTTCCGCTGCTTCACAGTTCGGTTTTCAATAAGCTTTTTTTTTAAAAAGTCGTTCTCCATCTCAAGCTTTCCGATCTTGGCGAAAAGCTCCTTCTGGTCGGCCTCGGATTCGGCGTCGAGTTCATCCCCATCTACCAGCGGCATCCGGACACCGAGATGTACGCGATCTGCCAGCGCAACGAGGAGAGCCTGAAGCAGGTGGGCGATCAGTTCGGCGTGGAGCGGCGTTTCAACAGCTACGAGGCGCTGCTCGCCGATCCGGAGCTCGATGCCGTCCACATCAACACCCCCATCGCTGCGCACGCCTGGATGTCGAAGGCCGGCCTCGACGCGGGGAAGCACGTCGCCTGCACCGTGCCGATGGCCACCACGGTGGAGGAGTCGGTGCACGGCATCCGGGTGCTCAAGGCGTTCGGGCGCGGACGGGAGGCCTACCACTCCTTCTCCAAGGAGGCCGACGAACTGCGTGGCACCGAGATCCGCAAGGCCCAGCAGCGCCTGCAGGTGGTCGGGTTTGAGATGTCCGAGTTGCAGGGCCGAGATCAACAGCAGCGCCAACACCATTGCGATTGAATGCATGGTTCCTCCGGTTAGATGATCAGGTCATTCCCAGCAGTATCGCATTGAACCGGAGGTCACAAAAGCGGTTATGGTCGTTCGAGGAGGAACAAAGGATTTTCAGCCAAAATCGGGAGTAGCGTTTCGCGCATACCATTTGCCTCGATTAATGTGCTCTCCGATTGGCCGATCATAGCCGAACCCTGATAACCGGCAGCACTCAAGGGCCCGGATACAACATTGAAATTGCGCAAGAGATCGAACTGGCTATACCGATTCTGCCAGAGGTGGAGGCGATTCCTTACAACTACGACCTCGCCATTGGGCAGCCGCACTGTGCCTTCGGTCACCCCTGCCTGCAGGTGGTATGGCACCGCCGCGAGCTCTTCAACGCAGTGCAGGGAGGTGTTGCTATCGTGATCGACGCCGCCCAATAGCAGGATTTTGCCGCCCTGCTCCATCAGACGAAAATACGGACTGGCCTCATCGCATGGTGAGTGGCCGAGCTCGTGGCCGGTAGTCCATTGCTCACGATTGGCACCGAGAGCAACGACCGAGTGCGTGGGATGAATGCTGCGGACTGCATCTGATCGCTGCCTGGCGGTTTCTGGTATGAGCCCGGTCCAACAAGGCGTGG